>NZ_JAYGHH010000010.1:42345-66686 GCF_034931045.1 Nodularia sp. UHCC 0506 | reverse complement strand
GATTTTCGCTGGGATCATGCTTTAGCCGCAGGACGAAAAATATTTGGTAATGACTTTCCCCAAGATGTCACAGTTTACCTAATTGAAGCCGCAAATCTTGATTTAGGACTAGAATTAAGTCCCGTAGTCCAACATTCAGCCGACGTAGTAGTTAAACAGTTAACTAACTTAATCAGCCAGTAAAACCAATTACGAATTACGAATTACGAACTACGAATTATGCCCAATCACGATAAACAGACAGTTCATCTACTCTCATTTCAAAGGGTATCCCTTGACTATCTGGAGGACAAACACGGATTTTAGCGCTGCTGATAATGGAATTTAACAAAGTTCCCATTGGTACAATTTGTTGCAAAACTCGCCAATTAGTAACTTGATCAGGACATTCAATTACTAATGTCATTGCATTAGAGCGAGTTGTAACATACCAGCGACAATTAGAGAGGAGATTTTGAATGATGCGATCGCACCCGTCATAAAAATATCTGCTAATAGAATCCTCTAGTTGTTGCCGCAGGATAATATCTGCCGATGTCGGCTGCTTCGGATGAGAATCATCACTATTAAAATAAAAATTATTGTTCACCATCTCTCTTTATGATCCTAGTTATTTGCCAATAGCCATTCCATAGAGGATATCTTTATTGGTTTGTAATAATTCTTGGGTTTCATCATCGTAAAAAGCACCAATTCCACTACAATCAATTCCCAAATAATTACTCACCAAATAAATTCTTTGCCCGATAAAACCAGCTAATTGCATAGCAGTTTGATAATTGATATATTCAGATGCAAAGAACAAAGTTACAGCACAATCTCTAGCGATCGCTTGATTCACGCATAAGTAACCTGTCCGTTCTCCGAAATTACCTGCCTTCAGCAGATGCGTACCTTTATATAATCCCGGCGATATCCCTTCTACTCGATGCACAACAGCATAAATTTCGATGTCCTCAAAACTCTCTGTTGGTATCGATTGTGCAATGTGTCGCCAGATATATAAATAGTCTTCTTGAGAAATAAACTGTTTCCGGAAACGTCTAATCGAACGTCTATTCCAAACAGTTTGATAAAATTTCTCCTGATCAAAGTTAAACTGTGGCTGTACTAGTGGCTGTGTTGGACTTTGCTGCACTGCCGTTAGTTCATAGTTACGTTCAATGAATTGATTCGCCTCAAAATAATCTGTGCCACAGACAAAAGGAACCTTTAGCCTTAAACGTCTGACAGGTTTTTTCTGCACCTCACCAGAGATTACCCCAGCCGTGATAAACTCTTTATTTTCAAAGCCTAAAACTGTATTGAGAGCAAGTTTATCAAAGTCAAAAATCAGTTGTATATCTTGGTTATGCAGATAAGCTGATGCTGCGATCGCACCTAAATGATGACCGCTATCTAAAAAGCAATATCTCAGGCTTCTATCCTGATATTTCCAACTAGACCTATAATAGACGCAACTAATTAAAAAAATGCAACCTTTGATACTTTTACCTGGTATAATATAACTTTCTAACCCATCATCAATTAATTCGTAAATGAGAGTTAGACAATTATTCTCAACTTCTAGATGATATATCCCATCCACTATTCCCGACATTCCGCGAATCTGAACATAAACTTCTGTCGGATATAAAGCACCTGCTGAGGGATTTACCCGTAATTTATAGGGTACATCTTTATATACCTTTTCCAGAGTAACGGCACTGGTTAACCAGATAAATGAATGCACGGGATTATTGAGATTTAATTTTACCCGCCGATAAAACTTGGGATAAACTTTAAATAAAGTCGGCTGGGTTGAAGCATCTACATAATTAGGATTAATTTGTACAGATAAGTAAGAATGCTTGGTTGCATCGTGACCAGATTTTTCTAAATTCTTACGTTGCGGCATTTTTAAGTAACCTTAAAATCTCGATATTACTAGCAAAATCTATTGCTTTATAATCATCTAAATTTTTAATATCCAAATTAGGATTGTGTTGTAGAAGTAATTTAGCAACACCTGTTTTTCCTGCTGATGCGGCATACATTAAAACAGTTGCACCATTGTCATTTTGATTATCAATATTGATTTTTGCAGATAGCAGCAAGCTAATTAACTCGTAGTGATTGCCGAAACAAGCAAACCATAAAGCATTATTCCGGTCATGATTTTTAGCATTAATATTTGCACCGCAATCAATTAATTCTTTAACAACAGCATAAACTCCTTCTCTAGTAGCCTTCATTAAAGCCGTATCACCATTTTCACCTTGTTGATTTAAATTATTGGGATTGTAGCTATTTGCTATCAGCCATTGCTTGGTAACTTCACTCAATTTTTGCTTTTTGATCTGATTCATAACTAGTCCTTAATATTCCTAAAATAATTCAGCAAAATCCATAGCAAGTTACCCTACCATTTTTTCAACAAAAGATTATGGCATCCCTGATTATTAGACTTGTGAAAAGGTCTATATGTCAGATTGACGAATAGCTGTAACCACGCCATTACAGAAGTCTGTCATTTGTTTGATACCTAAATAAATTAGGTTAAACATAGGAGAATATTCACACCTACTTTAGTTATTTTATTCTTGCAGTTATCTTAGATTCTGCTTAATCATTAACAGAACCAAAATTAAGATACAAATGCCTAAAATAAGCCCATAATATCTTTTTGTTTGAGTTTAGGTTCACTAGCAACAATTTAGCTTATTTATATATTATCACTCCGATAAGTTTAAACTATGAATCATTTATAAAGATTTCAATATATAGATTCCTAAATCAGTGGTGAATCTCTTTACCTCTTCCCTTGGCGAATTAGCGGTTCGATTTAATGCACCATGTCATAAATTTAACGAAAGTATGATAGATTCTTATATATCCGGTTCTAATAGAAAACATTTATTAGAGGTAACGGGGAAAGTCCGGTGTAAATCCAGCACTGTCCCGCAGCTGTAAACAGATTTTAAATTTTTAGTTTGAAACATAAGATTGCATCAAACAGTCTAAAATTCTGAATTTAAAATTTAAAATTGCGTAAGTCAGAATACCCGCCGATATAAAAGTAACTTTAGCTAAAATCTACGAGGTATAGATGAAAGCACAACATACAATATTTGTTTGTACCACTTGTGCCAGTAAGTGGGAAGGTGGTAAGCGTGTGGGTGAGAGTGGCGGAGAAAAATTGCTAAAACAGTTGCAAGCACATTATCCCCATTGGGAATTGAACACAGAGTTTATGATTCAGCCAGTGAACTGTATGAGCGCTTGCGATCGCGCTTGTGTGGTATCCTTTGCTGCATATAATAAATCTACATATCTATTTGGTGATATTACTGCTGATTTATCATCCACAGAAATTGCTGGTGTATTCCAGTGTGCAGGTAAATATTACGCCCATCCAGAAGGTTTATTACCGTGGAGTGAACGTCCAGAACCACTCAAAAAAGGAATCTTGGCACGTATTCCCGCAGTACCAGCACCCCCACAGATAAAATCCACTGAAATGGAAGTTTGTAATTAACAGTATCAGACATTAACCGTATTTAGGCGATCGCCTCCGGTGCGCCTAATGCGTGAGACAGCCAGCGAAATTTGGTATTTGATCTGAATAATGTGATTAAATACCAATACCTTCGCCAAGCTGACTTTAACCCTAAATGCAAAAATCAAAATCAATAAATATCTCCAAAGCCACACGCTATCAAAATGCAGCCATAGATTACTATATGGGACTCACCGGTTCTTCCTATCTACATTACGGCTATTGGGAAATCATACCAACAATGGGTGAAGAATTAACTTTAACTCACCTGCGTGCAGCACAAGCAGCCTACGCAACCAAACTTTTTAGTTTTATCCCAGAAGGAATCAAAACCGTGCTGGATGTAGGCTGTGGTATTGGTGGTAATGCAAAATCCCTTTGTGAACGTGGATTTAGTGTTGAAGGGTTAGCACCCGATACTATCCAAAAAGAGAAGTTTATTCAAAATACTAATGGTAAAATACCTTTTTACTTAACAACATTTGAAAATTTTCAGTCTTCACATTCTTATGATTTAGTGTTGTTCAGTGAAAGTAGCCAATATATGTCTGTAGAAGATTTAGCTCAAGGTGCAGCGCGTTTACTCAATAGTGGTAGTTACTTACTCATAGCAGATATGATGCGCTTTGATGCCGAATACAAAGCAGGAATTTTTTCTAACTGTCATATTGCTAATGAACTCCATGCAGCTTTAGAGAAGGCTGGATTTAAATTGATCACATCTGAAGATATTTCTCAATCAATTGCACCAACTATTGATTTGTGTCTCACTAATTTTCGGACTTTTGGATTAACTACATTTAAATATATTGCTGATGTTGTCAAAATAGCAGTTCCACCTGTACATAGTATAGGAAGTTGGGCTTTTAAACGTTGGCTAGAAAAGCCAATTGCTGAGGGTTTAGCAGCACGACAAATTTTTGACAACCATCTTTGTTATCAAATTCAACTTTGGCAGTTATCAACATAAAGAATATAACCGGTTTGAGAAATAAGTCAGGAGTCAATAACTCATGAATTTCCGCAACTTCCCATATTCACAACAAATACAGAGCATTTTTTCTGCATCTGTATTGCAGATCCGCCAAGGTTTTGCAGTCAACCATAATTGCTTAACTGGGGTAGCCGTAGCTTTAGTGATTTCTGTTCCTACTTTAGCTTCAGCCGCGCCTTTGCGAGTAGGAATAGCTGGATCTGCGCCTTTTGTAGTTCGCACAGATGAAAACACTTCCGGTATTAGTGTTGAAGTATGGAAAGAAGTGGCTCGTTCTCAAAATATAGAGTATGAATTAATCCCTCAATCTAGCGTTGCTAATGCTTTAGAAGTGGTAAACCAGGGAGAATTAGATTTGTTGATTGGCCCCATCACAATTACAGCCCAACGCTTGCAAAAAGTTGATTTTACCCAACCTTATTTTTCTACAGAGATTGCCGTTTTAACAGCAGCAGATGATCCTAGTGTTTGGAGTCGGGTTAAACCCTTTTTTGAAACTGCGGTTTTAACCTCAATGGGCGTATTAGTTATTCTAATGTTCGTTGTCGGAAATTTGGTTTGGTTGGCGGAACGAAATAAAAATAGTGAACAATTCCCGAAAAATTATCTTCAGGGAGTGGGTAACGGGATGTGGTTTGCACTGGTAACATTAACTACGGTGGGATATGGCGATCGCGCACCTGTGACTCGTCTCGGTCGTTTCATCGCTGGGACTTGGATGATATTGGCTTTAGTGACAGTTTCTTCCTTAACAGCCGGACTTGCTTCTGCTATCACCATCGCTTTATCTGGTGGTTCTACCGAGAGATTTACCAGCACCTCCAGCCTAAAAGATACTAGATTAACAACTGTCAGAGGCTCATCTAGTGCTGAGGTTGTGCAGAAATATAGTAATCGAGTTCAAGAAGTCGCCACCCTAGCAGATGCAGTACAGCTATTATCTGCTGAACAAGTAGATGCCGTAGTATTCGACCGTCCCGCTATGGCATACTACCTCATGCAAAATCCCGACTTAAACCTCAAATTAACTAACTTGTCTCTAGGATCTGAGCTTTATGGATTTGTCTTACCCATCGATAGTCCTTTAACAAAAAACCTTAATATTGAATTAAGATTAATGTCTGAAAATGGATCTTTACAAAACATCGCCTCTCGCTGGCTCAGTTATACATCAGAAGATACTAAAAATTCTACAATATAGCAATTACAAATGAAAAAGATCCCCGACTTATCAAAGAATTCGGGGATCTAAACTTTCTGAGAATTCAAAGCAATACTTTACACAAGATATGGTTCTTGGTGAGTCTTAATTGTGCAATTAGAACGGGGATAAGTAACGCAAAGTAGAGCGAATCCTTTAGACATTTGTTCATCATCTAAAAAGATTTGATCAGATTGATCAACTTCACCTTCAACAACTTTTCCCACACAACTAGAGCAAGAACCTGAGTGACAAGAGAAAGGCAATTCAATACCATTTTCTTCTGCTGCTTCTAAAATGGTAGTTTCTTCATCAACTTCAATTGTAGAGTCTAGTTCTTGCTTTTTGTTGATTAATCTAACTTGATAGCTGGCCATTTTCCGATTCTCCTCAAAAGTTATACAATGAGATTGATTTAGCGAAGTTTGTCAGTCTTTGTTACCTAGTCAACTCCAAACTTCCAAAAACAGCGCGGAAGAGGACACTGCATTGATGGGGTTCCTCCGGCTGATAGCAATAGCGCAGCGCTATGCAGGAATCGCAAGTAGTATCGGCATCACCAACTTGCAATTTTTTCAAAACCCGTAAATTAGCAAGTGTCCATCATTTTTACGGTCAGCTTTGAAGGCTTTATTACGAATTACGAATTACGAATTACGAATTACGCATTACGCATTACGCATTACGCATTACGAATTACGCATTACGAATTACGCATTACGCATTACGAATTCACAACACTACTGGCTGCAAGGTACACCCGTAGGAGTACCATCATCTGTTTTGAATGATTTTCCGCAACCGCAGGTATCACTTGCATTAGGGTTAGTGAACTTAAAGCCACTTTCCATTACCCCTTCTACAAAGTCGATTACAACCCCGTCTAATAAAGGCGCACTTTTAGCATCAACGTAAATCAACACATTACCTTGCTGAATTACCAAGTCATCTGGTTGTGGTTTGCTGGTGACATCAATTCCATATTCATAGCCACTGCAACCACCATCTTTTACAGATACACGGATGCCTTTTTGAGCGTCATTATTATCAGAAGCTGAACCTCTTAAAAATGCCCGCAGACGGAACTCTGCTTTTTCTGTTAAGCTAACAGCCATTACGTCTCCTGATGTGTAGCGATGAAGTTGTGGTGTCAGGTGTCAGGTGTCAAATGACCAATGACTACTTTGTACAATTACTTGTAGGTTCCATTGATGGGGGTTGTCCGTATCTCCAGGGTGCAGTATTACCACATACGGGACAAGCGCGATCGCGTTGAGAACGACGCTTGGCAAATTCCATCCGATTTAAGTCAATTGTCAGTAACTGCGATAACAGAGGTTGACTGAATCCAGTGATCAGCTTAATCGCCTCTAACGCTGTCAGACAAGCAAGTGTCCCAGAAACAGCGCCCAGAACAGAAAAAGCACGTCTATCCCAATCAGGTTTTTCTGGAAACAGACAGGATAAACAAGGAGTCACACCAGGAATAATTGTAGTCAGGTAAGCCTCCATCCCGTCCATAGCAGCCTCCACCATCGGTTTACGCCAACGTACACAAGCTGCATTCAGCAAGTCGCGTTCCGTAAAATTATGGGCGCAATCCAGCGCCATATCAGCCGATTGTACTAAGGAGTCTACATTTTCCGCAGTCACATAATCATGAACTACTTCCACCTGGATATCAGGATTGATCGCCTCCAGAGTTTCTTTAGCTTTGAAAACCCTGGGTTTACCGACCCAATCATCCGTCATTAAAATCTGACGGTTCATGTCATCCAATCGCAAATCACCACCCCGGACTAGGATTAGTCGCCCAACGCCCGCTACTGCTAAGTAAAGCGCCGCCGTACCGCCTAATCCCCCCACACCTGTAACTAAAACTGTCGCTGACTTCAGGCGTTTTTGAGCTAGTTCGCCAAAATTTGGGAGCATCATTTGGCGACTATAGCGTTCTAATTCGGTAGGCGTTAGGTTGATCACTTTTTACCTCCTAATCAGAAGTGATTTCTGTCAGCGTAACTACATTCTTCGGCTTATCATTAAACACTTTGAATAGCTTTTCTTCGTAAGCTGTTGATTCTAAGAAAAGATCATGAGCTTTTTGCAAAGCTAAGGAATATTGAGCAAGTATTTCTGCTGAAGTCAAACCATGAGAATTATCATCAACTTCTGCCATGAATTGCGAAAATTTCTTCAAAATATGCAGACGATTGACATTCACATTTTCTTTGTTGTAGGGCAGATTGAAGAACTGAAAAAATTCCTCTGCATCTACAAGCTTCTTGAATTCATTCATAGTTCCGGTCATTGATCGTTCTCCATTGCTTTTAGCTGTTGCTTAAGGTCATCTAGCTGTTGATAGATTTTATAAGTTGCAGCTGCTACATCCATCAGAGTTTTGTAATCTGTGGGCAGACCTTCTGCTAAATCATGCAGATCCATTTTCATTTGACCTGCTTTACTATTCAGCCGCTTAATTTGGGTTTTGATTTCTTCAATACTTGTTTCGCTCACTTGCGCCATTTATTACTCCTAATTATTAATTTGCACAAGGACACTAAAATTAGGGACTTCCCAGAAATAAACTAACCACAAAGGCACAGAGGACACAGAGTCATGAGGGTCTGAGAGTTTTTTGTTAGGTGATTTCGGATTTTTTTCAGGACTTACGAAAAATTATGAGAAAACGTAAAGCCTTCGGCATAGCTTCCGCTTAACGCGTAGCGCATACCACAAAGGACACTAAGTCAAGAGGGTTTGAGAGAGTTTTTGCGTAAGTCCTATTTTTATTTTGAAGTCCCTAGTTTAAGTTTTTAGGTAGTCTCAAATGTTGCCCACTTCGGAGAATGTTTTCCCTAGTTCAACACCTTTTTTGACGTAGTTTTCGCCTTCTTCTGCTAATTTTTCCATTGAATCAAAACCAAAGCGATGAGCATCACGCAAGGCTTTTTTAGTTAGCAAAAGACGACCAGAAAAAACTAGCGCCCAACCGAATCCTTCATGGCTCAAATCAATTACTACCTGAGAAATTAGACCTGTTTCCTGTTCAATAGCAGCAGCTACAGCCCTGAAAAATGCCATAATCCGTGCTTGAGTAATGGGGTCAACTTCACCCTCAAGAGAAATTTCGCGTTTCTTTTGTTTAGTAACAACGAAGGGTTTGAGGATTAATTCATCTGACCAATTACGATAAACTCCGTAAGTATCCTGTCCCCGAATTTGTTGAACTAATGTCTTGAGGAAAGGGGAATTCAAGACTACAGTATCGGTGCTTCCATTCACATTATTGTTTGTACTCATACCGTTGCTTCAATTGAAAATTAATCTGCAAAGTTTGGAGTAGTTTGTCTTAAAGCTTTACGCAACCAAGGTGGAGGATTACCTTTAAGAGTTTGCACAAGTTTATTCAGGACTTCGCTAATTTCTTCTTCCTCTGATTTAGCTTTGACTGGGGTAACGCCTTTTTTAATTAACCGAGCTGCGGCGCTACCGCCAATTGCTGTCACATAAACGATGGTACAATCAACCAAAGCATCAAGTTTAGGATTGATTTTATCTTCGTTACCATCTTCTTTTAAGTCACCGTCAAATTTTAGCGTTTCGAGAAATTTATATCCCTCGTCAGATATTTCATAAACATCAATTTCTCTCGCCCATCCGAAGTGAGCATTAATATGAATTCGGTCACTTGTGGTAAAGGCTATTTTCATTCTCTTGTCCTGAATTAAGGATCGGATATTGGATATTAGAGGTATTGAGTATTGAGGAATCAATAACTACAGCGTTGGTGAATTAGAATATAAAATGCCAAAATCACCTTTTTTTCTTCTTACCTTTGCGCCTAACGCACTTTGTACTAGAGTTGACAGTACGCTGTGCGAACGCTGATGCGCGATACAAATTCTTATTCCTCAGATACCAGTTCCCATAAATGTTTAACTCTCTCTTCTTCGGCTTCTAAAAATAGATTACCGATGCCAAATAAAAGCTCCATTGTGCCTCGATATCCAACTTTCGTGAAGTATCCATTACCTAAACGGTCATAGATGGGAATACCCAAACGATAAAAAGGCATTGAGAGCCGTTTAGCGATCGCACCTACGTTAGAATTACCAATCAGTAAATCAGAACCAGCTGCTAGTTGCTCAAAGTCATCTAAATCGCCGATAGTGACACTTTTAACCGGGAGTTTTTCCAACAGAGGCGATCGCGTCGTTGTCACCACTGCATGAATTTGAGTCCCCATCGATTGCAAAAAGTTCACCGTTGACCAAAGTAAATCCGGTTCCAACGCCAAAGACACTCGCTTTGCACCAAAGTAAAAATGACTATCTAGCATCGCATCTTGTAGCTGGCGACGTTGACGGCGGTATTTTTCGGGGACGCTATTACTACTCAGAATCGCCAATGCTTGCAGAAACTCATCCACAACATCCAATCCAGTCAGTTCACCAAACACCTCGTAAGGGATATTAAAGCGCTCCTCCAGGATTTTGGCGGCTTCTCGCATACTTTCGCCCAAAGCGATGGTAAAGGCGGAGCTACCTATGTCTCGTAGCTGTTTTATAGTTGTGCCACTGGCTGTAACTGCGCTATAACCATCTTCTAAATGACCATCGAGGGAAGCACCAAGATCAGGGACAATAATTGGCACTAATCCAAAAGCAGTCACCATTTCCTTGATTTCCTGCAAATCCCCTGGTGTCAGAGACGAACCCGCCAAAATCGTCACCTGTTCAGTTCTAATTCCACCAGCTTTAGGAATTTCCCTAACGATACTTTCCACAGCCGCCGCAAAACCATCTTGCAGCGCCCCCTTGAAATCTGGAGTAGGAGCAAATACAATCGGTAAATGATCTAATTCCGGATGGCGATCGCGGATATCCTTCAGAAAACGTTCCAGATCATCTCCTCTAGTTTCCGTCAGCCCCGTACTACATAGACCAATAATTTCCGGCTGCACCTTTTCCACTAAAGTAAGAATTGCCTGTTCCACATTTTCTTCGCCACCCAAAATAGTAGAAACCTCAGTCATGGCTGTAGTGGCTAGGGGAATAGCTTCCCGAAAATGCCGTACAAGCACAACCTTAGCGAAAGCAGTACAACCTTGGGAACCGTGGAATAGAGGAATCATCCCCTTCAACCCCAAAAAAGCTAAAGATGCACCCAAAGCCTGGCTTTGCTTCAGAGGATTAACAGTCAGTGGTTTATTGGGAAGATTAACAATCGCCATTATATTAATACCAAATTGCATTCATTGGATCTACGCAAAAACCTCTCAAACCCTCATTCCTCTGTGAACTCTGTGCCTCTGTGGTTCGTTTTTCCCTAACTTCATCGATTCATCGCGTCTTCACAAGAAAATCAGCCAAATCATCCCTCCAACTCTTCCCAAGGAGCCGGCTTGCGTATTTGCTCCCAAATAGGGCTATAAAGAGCCTCATACAATTCTCGTGCCATCTCAACCATCCCCGAATAACCAGCATAAGGATGGTGGCGTTCTTGGTTAATATCCAGAAAAGGAATTCGAGCCTTCAGAGCAGTGTATTGGTTACGACCACCAGCAATCAACATATCAGCGCCAGTTTCCTTCACCAACCGTAACAACTCCTGAGCGTTGCCCTTCTCCATCATGATCCCATCATTACCAATCAATTTCTTAATCCGGGCTTTATCTTCCTCAGTGCTTTTTCTCGTACTGGTAGCAACAACTTCAATACCTAAATCCTTAGCCGCCGAGATAATCGACCAACTCTTAACACCGCCGGTATACAAGACAACCCGCTTACCTTTAAGTCGAGCGCGATAGGGAGCCAAAGCCAAATCAAGAGCCGCAGTTTCTTCAGCAATTAGCTTTTCTGTGCGTTCCTGTAAATCCGCATCACCCAACTTAGCAGCAATATTTCGTAGACAACGATTCATATCATCAATGCCATAGAAAGACTCTTCAATGTAAGGAATGTTGTAGCGTTCCTCCATTTTTCTCGCCATATTGAGCAAAGCCCGTGAGCAGATCATCACATTCAGCTTGGCACGATGAGCATAACGAATATCATTGAAACGAGCATCACCCGTAATTTTAGATAAAACCCGAATGCCTAATTTTTCTAACAGTGGAGTGACTCCCCACATTTCACCGGCGATGTTATATTCACCTATCAAGTTAATATCATAAGGCGTAGTTGTTTCCGGTTCTGCTGTACCAACTACATATTCCAGCAAAGCTTCACCACCAAAGCGGTTCCCCAAATTTTTACTACCAATAAAGCCTGGAGCAATCACAGGAATCACAGGAGTACCAGTTTTCTCAGTTGCAGCCTTGCATACAGCATCCATATCATCGCCAATCAGAGCTGTTACACAGGTAGCATAGACGAAAACGGCTGGTGGTTTGTAGCGATCGCAAAGTTGCAGAATTGCCTGATAGAGCTTTTTTTCACCCCCGAAAATCACATCATTCTCACTCAAATCAGTAGTAAAGCCCGTCTTGTAAAGTAAAGGCCCAGAGGAGAGACTACCACGACTACCCCAAGAATTACCAGCACAGGCGATCGGCCCGTGGACTAAATGAGCTGCATCAGTAATAGGTACAAGAGCAATCATTGCACCATCAAAAGCACAACCACCTTGAGCAGCACCTGGTTGAGCTTGTTGGGTGCAAGATTTATTTTTCTTTTCTCCTTGTTTGTGCTGATTGTGTTCACATCCTGATTCACTGAGCAGCTCGTTAATTTTGCCTTGGGTACTTTTCATCTCTCTTCTCTCTTCTCTCTTCTCTTCTCTTGCTGGATCGACAGTGTTAATATCAGTTATTAGCCTATTCACTGAGTAATAGACCACCTGCAAAAATCTTCTTTAGTCCACATTTACACCAGATAATTAATAGTGTAAATCCGTGGTATAGTTCTCATAAAATTGACTTTTGCAAGATGCTTAATGAGTCATAATTGGAGACAAATTTCTAACAAATATATTTCGTGACATCCTCTCCACACTCATCAGCAAGATAAGATAAAGCCCGAAAACGCATTCCCACAAACTCGTCATACAAGGGATTAAGTTTACACAGGGGTGGAATATGAAAAGTTCGCCCAAATAAACTAATATTGCGCTCAAAAGGACAACAACAAGGAATTACTTGACAAATTACATGAGCAATCCGGTAATTTTTAACCGGCATTCCATCCAGCCAATTACGTACAGGATTAAGAAGATTAGAAAACCAGCCTGATTTTTTATTGTTAGGTGGATGGTAACTAGGATGAGAGTGAGTGTGATTGATACTTTCCATAATAAATATCTCAGGTAAATGCTAGAAAGAAACAGAAAAAAAGGTAAGTTAGGGATTGAGTCTTGGGAATTAGAAATGAGGTATTAAGAAATAAATTTATTCTTAGTCCCCAGTAGGGGCAGGTTCTCAGATATTCCTAAACCCACCCCGACAATCCCTCAACCCCAGTCCCTACTCCCCTGACTTACCCTTAATTAGCACGCTGCGTAACCAATTCTTAACGAATCAAGTCGTAAGAAATATCAGTCTTAGAAGGAATATTGGTGTTGCGGTCAATGTCCTCAAAGATTGTATTGACAATCCAGTTGAGCAAGTTGATCACACCTTGATAGCCAATGGTGCTGTAGCGGTGTAAGTGGTGGCGATCCATGATAGGATAACCAATTCTAACGAAGGGAACCTTACAATCGCGCCATAGGTACTTACCGTAGGAGTTACCAATCAGCAAGTCTACAGGTTCGGTGAACAACAAGGAACGCATATGCCATAGGTCTTTACCGCCCCAGATGGTTGCGCCTTGACCAAAAGGACTAGAATCTAGTAAAGCTTGAAGTTCTTGCTCAAATACTTCGTTGGAGTTGTTAACTAGAATGTGGACAGGTTCAGCACCCATTTCCAACATAAAGCCAACTACGCTGATGACTAAATCTGGCTCACCAAAGATAGCAAAGCGCTTACCGTGAACCCATGAATGAGAGTCAGTCATGGCATCAACTGCACGTCCCCGTTCAAGTTCTAGTTGTTCGGGAATAGCTTTACCACTTAGTTCGCTGAGTTTCATCAAGAACTCATCAGTACCCTTGATACCCCAAGGACGGGAAACTACAGTGGGTTGCTTCCATTCTTTTTCGATGTACTCACGAGTTTTGGTGGTAGAATATGCTTGCAGAGCAACTGTAACTTTACCGTTAATTGAATCTGCGGCATCTTCTAACTTTGTACCACCTGGATACATATCAAACTCACCT
Organism: Nodularia sp. UHCC 0506; assembly: GCF_034931045.1. Classification (NCBI taxonomy): domain Bacteria; kingdom Bacillati; phylum Cyanobacteriota; class Cyanophyceae; order Nostocales; family Nodulariaceae; genus Nodularia; species Nodularia sp. UHCC 0506. The sequence goes on along the minus strand of NZ_JAYGHH010000010.1, from coordinate 52,694 downwards.
GTGTTGGGTGAATCTAAATAGTCGCTGTTGTCAGCAAGAATGGTGTAGTCAAAGCCGAACAAGGAAGAAATGCGTTTGATTTCCCGGTTGTTGCCTACATAAGTGTCAAAACCTGGGATGAAGTTGATTTTGCCATTGCTGGTAGCTTTCTTCTTACCTGCAGTCAGGTTAGAAAGAATCCCCTTCATCATGTTGTCGTAACCAGTGATGTGGGAACCAACAAAGCTAGGAGTGTGAGCGTAAGGTACTGGGAAATCTTTAGGAACTGAACCAGCTTCTTTAGCGTTGTTGATGAAAGACTGTAAGTCATCACCAATTACTTCTGCCATACAAGTTGTGCAGACAGCAATCATCTTAGGCTTGTACAGTTGGTAGGAGTTCGCCAAACCGTCAATCATGTTTTGCAAACCACCGAACACCGCCGCATCTTCAGTCATTGAAGAAGACACACCAGAGAATGGTTCTTTGTAGTGACGGGTTAAGTGGGTACGGAAGTAAGCAACGCAACCTTGAGAACCTTGAACGAAAGGCATTGTACCTTCAAAACCAACAGCAGCAAAGATTGCACCTAGAGGTTGACAGCCTTTAGCTGGGTTAACAGTCAACGCTTCACGAGCGAAGTTCTTTTCACGATATTCCCAACCTTTGGTCCATTCTGCAACCCGTGTAACTTCTGCGGGGTCGTGACCGTTTTCAAATTCCTTTTTGTTTTGGAATAGTTGTTGGTATTCTGGTTGGTGGAATAACTCAACGTGATCTTGAATATTTTCTGGATTTTGAGGCATTTCTACATCTCCAAGCTTACTGAAGTCTTTCGTTACTCATTGAGGAATTTTGTAGTGGGAGTGGGAATCTGACTCAAAACTCAGAATGCAAAAATCAAAAGCAACTTTTAATTTTTGAATTTTGAACCTTGAATTCCCGACTCCCCCCTGGGGCTAAAACCCCAGGCTATCCCTACTTATCCCTTTGCCATTTCCCTAAGCTGTAGCTTTAGCTTTAGCCTTAGCTTGAGCTTTTTCGTTCCAGGGAGCGCCAATTAAACCCCAAGTTGGGCTGTTGAGTGCCAAATCCATATCACGAGCGAAGATAGCAAAGCCATCATAACCGTGATAAGGGCCGGAGTATTCCTGGTGATGCTTCGATAGCTTCAAACGGTTGAATGTTTGCGGTAAGCAGTGTCAGTAATAAACATTGTTCGCTAATAACACATTTATTTTTAGGCTAAATATAGGCTAAATCATAACGATACATAATCAGGGTAAAGACAAGTATTAGCCATATACAAGCTTATATCTAGCACTACAAACGGCCCCTACTAAAAAAATATTGGCTCGTAGTCAGGACTTTAGTCCTGTTTGAGAGACTACAGTTCCTACTACAAACTTTTGAAGTCTGCAAGCACACAGCAAAGACAATAGATGAGAACAAAACTACTATTAGAGTTAGAGCAAGTAAATCTGCGTTTGAAATCTGCAAAGACCAAGGTAACGGTGAGAGTATCAAATGGAAGTCTGCAATTAAGGGCGACCTTACCAATTAAACCTGGAGACAAGGACACCAGAGGAACGAGGAAAAAGCAATATAATCTCAGTTTAAATATTCCCGCTAATTTGGATGGACTCAAGACGGCTGAAGAAGAAGCTTATGAATTAGGAAAGTTAATTGCTCGGAAAAGCTTTGAATGGAATGATAAATATTTAGGTAATGATGCAATTAAAAAAGAATTTAAAACTATAGGTGAGTTACTCGCAGAATTTGAAGCAGAGTATTTTAAAACTCATCAGCGCACAACAAAAAGCGAACATACTTTTTTCTATTATTTTTCCCGAACGAAGCGATTTACTAATGCTGAAGATTTAGCAACACCTGAAAATTTAATCAGTTCAATTGAGAAAATTGATAAAGCATGGGCAAAATATAATGCTGCAAGAGCTATATCAGCTTTTTGTCAAACCTTCAAAATTGAAATTGATTTATCGCAATATTCAAAAATGCCGGAGAATAATTCCCGGAATATACCGAGTGATTCCGAAATAACCGCAGGAATTATTAAGTTTGAAAATTATTTAAATAACAGAGGTAATCAAGTCAATCAAAATGTTAAAGATAGCTGGCAACTTTGGCGTTGGACTTATGGAATGTTAGCGGTTTTTGGTTTACGTCCACGGGAATTATTTATTAATCCTGATATTGATTGGTGGTTAAGTGAAGAAAATACGGATTTAACATGGAAAGTCCATAAAGATTGTAAAACGGGTGAAAGGCAAGCATTACCGTTATATAAACAATGGATTTCGGAGTTTGATTTAAGAAATCCTAAATATTTAGAGATGTTGACAACTACAATTAGTAAGAAAGATCATACTAATCATGCTGAAATAACAACTTTAACTCAACGGGTGAGTTGGTGGTTTCGTAAAATTGGATTAGATTTTAAACCTTATGATTTACGTCACGCTTGGGCGATTCGAGCGCATATTTTAGGTGTACCAATTAAGGCGGCGGCGGATAATTTGGGGCATAGTGTACAAGTACATACGGAAACTTATCAGCGTTGGTTTTCTCTAGATATGCGGAAGTTGGCGATTAATCAGGCTTTGAGTAAGCGGAACGAAGTTGAGGCGATTCGGGAAGAGAATGGCAGGTTAAGGATGGAGAATGAAAGGTTGAAAATTGAGCTTGAGAAGTTGAGGATGGAGTTGGTTTATAAGCGGAGTTGACAAAGTTGATATGGTGCGTTGCGTTGCCCAACAAATTTATTAAAAGCATTTGCATAGATAGATTTTTATTGACTTTAAGTAAAATCCACAGGGTGCATATATCTTTCTTATTCAAGAAGTCAAGGACATTTAGATTCATCTGTTATTGGTAAAATCTACAAAAAATCTGATCAATTTGTAACATAAATATTAAATATTAGCCGTTGTTAAATAATTATAGAGAAAATCTGTTGCTAAATACAAGAAATTAAGTTATTGTAAATACCTGTATTTTTAAGTAAATTTAATATGAGCTGAGTATTTATATATTTTTTCTGGAAAAATAAATTAGAGGTATTTTAGGATTGCTATGCTCTTCAATGACCTATCCAGTACTGAAACTAACTTACAGTATATCCTGCATCAAATTAGGATCTTGGTTGTAAAAATTCACAAGTCACGGGAATTGAGTGAAATTCTCAACATAGTTGTTAGTACAATCAGAGAAATTTTAGAAAGCGATCGCGCGATCATCTATCGTTTTCTAGAGGATGGAGATGGAGTAGTAGCGGCAGAATCGGTAAATTCTGAATGCATACCAATTCTAGAGCAATTAACTGATGATCCTTGCTTCCATGCTAAATGGGTAGAGCAGTATCGAGAGGAACGAATTCATGTTATTGAAGATATTCATGCTAAATTCCTCGATCCTTCTTACAAACAGCTATTAACCAAGTTACAGGTTAGAGCTAACTTAGTCGTGCCAATTTTAGTTAAAGATATTGATGAAACTTCTAGTGCCTCTCCTCCAGTGTGGGGCTTACTCATTATTCAACAGTGTACTAAGCCGCGCCAGTGGAGTTCTTTAGAAATTGAATTTATCCAACTGGTGGTTACAGAACTAGAAATAGTTATTCAGCCAGCACAGAAGCATCCATCACCACCGCAATTCAATCAATATCTCCATCATCCGATAATTCAGCCAAAGCAAAAGTTACAGATAGCAACAAGAACTCTGCATCAAAATTACAAAAAAAATCCGGTCAAGAATATTACTCAACAGCAAACTTTTCTCAAAAAACACCAGGGTGTTAAAAAGCAGCTACGCTGGCAAGAAGCTTTGCTACGTTCGATGACAGACAATTCTTTGCTGGCATTTTTTGTAGTTGACAATCGCACAGACGAAATTCTTTACTTCAATCACCGCTTTTGTGAAATTTGGGGTCTTGAACATCTAGAAGCCCGAATGCAACTTGGGATGATGAAAAATAATGACATTATTCCTGATTGCATAACCTTAGTTGCCGATGTGCCAGCATTTTCCGAAACCTGTAAACTATTACAATCTGAAGAAAATCGCTGCACCATTGAAGATGAAATTGAATTTGTGGATGGGCGCATAATTCGCCGCTTTTCCAGTCAAATTCGGGATAGTCAAGATCAATATCTTGGCAAATTATACATTTTTGAAGACATTACCTCTCGTAAACAAATCGCAGCCGCACTCAAAGCTAGTGAAGAAAGATGGCAATATGCCCTAGAAGGAAACGGTGATGGGATTTGGGACTGGAATTTGGAAACTAATGAAGTCTTTTTCTCTCGCCGTTGGAAAGAAATGTTCGGTTTTGCAGAGCATGAAATAGGAAATACGCTCAGTGAATGGGATAAACGGATTCACTTGGATGATAAAGCACAGATTTACGAAAAGATTGATCAGCATTTGCGTGGTGAAACTCAACAATATGTCAGTGAACATCGTGTCAGATGCAAAGATGGAACTTATAAGTGGGTTCTAGATCGGGGGAAAATTTTTAGCCGCACAAATGATGGTCATTCTTTAAGAATATTGGGAACTCATACTGATATTACTGAACGCAAGCGGATGGAAGAAGCACTACGAGAGAGTGAAAAACGCTATCGTTCGGTAATTTCAACGATAGCAGAAGGTATAGTTTTACAACAAGCCGATGGAAGTATCAGTGCCTGTAACGAGAGTGCCGAAAGAATTTTAGGGTTAACCGCCGACCAAATGATGGGGCGAACTTCTATTGATCCGCGATGGAGAGCCATTCATGAAGATGGTACTTCTTTTCCTTACGAAACTCATCCGTTCATGATCACACTACGCACAGGAGAACCCCAATTTAATGTGATTATGGGAGTTTATAAACCTGATGATAGCCTCAGTTGGATTTCGATTAATTCTCAACCATTGTTTCAAGAAAATGAGTTAAAACCCTATGCAGTAGTCGCATCATTTACCGATATCACAGCCTACAAACAGGCAGAAATCTCACTACAAAATCAAATCAGACAGGAGCGAATGGTTGCAGCGATCGCACAACACATCCGCCAGTCCTTGGATTTAGATCAAATATTGAATACAACTGTTGCTGAAGTCAGAGAAGTTCTGCAAACTGATCGCGTGATTATTTATCGCTTTAACCCAGATTGGAGTGGTGTGATTGTCACGGAATCTGTAGGCGAAGATTGGAAGGCAATTTTAAAGATGGAAATTATAGACAGTTACTTTGTTGAAACCCAAGGAAAGTTATATCAGGATGCTAGGATTAAAGTCACTTCAGATATTTACATCGGCGAAATGACTGATTGTCATCTGGAGTTATTGGAAAAGTACCAGGTAAGAGCCAAGGTAGTTGTACCGATTTTACAAGGCGATCGCCTCTGGGGTCTATTAGTTGCTCATCATTGTAGCGCCCCTCGCGAATGGCAATCTTGGGAGAGCGAACTACTGCAACAACTAGCTACGCATCTGGCGATCGCTATTCAGCAATCAGAACTTTATCAAAAATTGCAGCAAGCTAACCAGCAACTTGAAAATATGGCGTTGGTGGATCAATTAACTCAAATCGCCAATCGCCGCAGTTTTGATATTAAACTTCATGATGTCTGGAAACATCTTTTACGAGAAAAAGGTTTTATCTCTTTATTATTATGTGACATTGATTATTTCAAACAATATAACGATACTTATGGTCATGCCTCTGGAGATGATTGTTTACTTTTTGTTGCCCAAGCTTTACAACAAACTATCAAACGTTCTACAGATTTAGCGGCGCGTTATGGTGGCGAAGAATTTGTGATTATTCTCACAAATACTGATACTGATGGCGCTGTTCAAATTGCCGAAGAAATTCATGCAGCTGTCGAACAACTAAATATTCCTCATGCTGCATCGGCAGTAAAACAGCACGTCACTTTGAGTATTGGAATTGCGACGGTAATTCCTACACTTGATCTGGTTCCTTTGGCACTAATTTCGGCAGCAGATCAAGCCTTGTATCAAGCCAAAGCACAGGGGCGCAATTGTTATTTTGTCAATAACTACGATGTTAACCAACTTAATTAAAACAACTTAAAAATGATGCCTAAAAAAAATCAAAATCCTTCACAAATTTATTCAGATATTTCAAATTCTATCAGTCGTATAGTAGCGCCAACTTCTGAGTTTTACTCTAATTTTTCTCAAGCAGAAGTTTTAGAATTAATTAAAATATTAGAATTGAGACGAGAAATTCCTTTAAAATACTCCTATAAAGGTAGAGGGGCAAAGATATGGAATAATTTTTATCAAAAATATGTTGTTCCTAAATGGTATCAAACACCCAATGTAGAAATTGCTTTATTAAAGCAAAACTTTGAGTATATTAACGGCGATTATCAAAATTGCCACAATATTAACATTGTCGATGTAGGCTCAGGTAATTCCTATCCGGTAAAGAAATTCATTTCTCAACTTGATAGGTTAGGTCGCATAAACAAATATATCGCTTTAGATATTAGTAACGAAATGCTAATCTTAGCTAAGACAAATTTTACTAAATGGTTTCCCAAAATTGAATTTAATAGTTCCACTTTTGATGTAGAAACTAGTTCTATTCCCGGAGAGTTTTGGCAAAAATCAACTGATTTTGCAAATAAAAATACAGTTAATATTTTTTTGCATTTAGGAGTGACAATCGCTAATCATCTAGACAGAAATAGAGTTTTTCAAAACTTGAGAGATAGCATGGATAAAAATGATTTGTTGGTATTTACTAACGAGATTGGTTCTAATTCTCAATGGGATGGAAAAGTCCGGGGTGGCTGCAAATATCATGTAGATGGAATCTATCAATGGATGCAAAACGAGATAGGAATTAGTTCTGAAGATTGCGAACTTGTGAGAAAGTATGATGTCGAAACAGATAGTATAACGGCCAAGATAAAATTTAATCAAAATTATACTCTAAGTTTTAGCCAGTTAGGGATAGATCAGCAAATTGAAATTTTAAAAGATGAAGAAATTACTATTTGGCGACATCATAAGTATCAGATACCTGAACTTATCCAAGATTTAGAAAAAGCCGGATTACAACTTGTTCACTATAGTCATAGTAAATATTTATCACCGATTATGGTTATTTGTAAAGTTGCGGATAGTTAGATTTTTAATTTATAGATATGAGCATCACAATGTTTTTTCTAAAATCAAAATTCATCGAGTCTCATCAGAATCTTTCTACCATAGCAGATGGGTGATCCTAGCAATTTGGTACGATTAATAAAGTGAGCGATCGCATCCCCAATATTTACTGTAAACTGTACCAACATCTTACTGATTAGAGAATCATAGCGATCGCTCGCATCCCTTGTTGGCTAATTCTTCTGGATAAAAATTTTATACATATCAGGAAAACAATTAACCGCGTATGTATCCTTAGTCAGAGATTACTCATATTTACAGTGCGAACAAAGACTGTATAAGAAGAATAGCCTGAAACGTTAAACAACATTTTTGGAGTTAGCAACTATGGTCAGAATGAGAGTAGAACTAGTAGATGTACATTGCCGTGATACTGAAGATGTCACAGGTGGTGATGAATTCTATATAGTAGGTGCAGTGGGACTTGCACCAATGGGAAAAAAAGAAAATGATGACCTAAAAATCAGAGGTGTATTAACTCGACCAATTTCGATTAACGATAAACAGACGAAGAAATTTGGCCAGGGCGGTGGTACTGTATTTGATAGTGATGTTCCAGAAAATCGGATTTTACAGATTGCTTTAGTAGCCTTTGATGAGGACTCGAATAAAGATTGGTCTAATCATGGTGAAACAGTTACAAAAATAGGCGCTGGGGTCTCTGCTGCACTACTCGCTACCCCTGTCCCCCCAGCCAAGGTAGCAGGACTGATTCTTCCAGTTGCCATCGGTGTAGTCGGTGGGATAATGAAGATGGATAAAGATGATGAACTTGGTCAGCATCTACGTGAATTCCCAGTACAATCACTACCAAATGGTAGCCATTTACAAATTTGGAACTTCAAAAAGCGAGGAAGTTGGTATTCCAGTTGGGATTATACCGTGCGCTATAGGATTCACAAGGGCTAAGATATAAATAAGTTTTAAGGACAATTAGCGATCGCCTGGCTGATTTTCGAGTCAAAGCGATCGCACCATTTAATCTAAAAAAATAGCATCTAAAATAGTCTTACTTTTTACAGTTTTAATTTCAGCAAAATTTAACCAAATCCTCAAAACCATTCCCGATCAGAGTTATATTATTTAAAGCAGCAAAAATATATTATTTCTAGCTTAACCTCAAACTTGCATTTAGACTAAAAAGAAATTCTTTTTTATCTCACCGCCAAAAAAATACTGCTATCACTAACTTTCATACACTATGGCTAGGTTCGGAGTAATCCCAAGAGTGCATTTGACGGAAAGGCAGACCCATCTTTTGGAAGACGTACTTCTCTTTCACACCAGAAGCTACAAGGTCAGGCTTGAGGGCTTTGATAAACTCCTCAAATTCATAAGCGGTCACGTCATCGTAAACGATAGTGCCATTTTCGATATAGTGAGTGGTACGTTTGTAGTCGTCGTTGTGAGCGAACTCATAACCAGTACCAATCATCTTCATGCCCAAGTCTTGGAAAGCTGGGACAACGTGACGAGGACGCAGACCACCAACCATCATGGCCACAGTCTTACCATCTAAACGGGGGCGATACTTCTTAACGATCGCATCCATTGTAGGCTGATACTTAGCAATAACCTTCTCAGCGTTTGCTTGGATTTTTTCGTCAAACTTAGAAGCAATTTCCCGTAAAGATTCAGCAATCTTGGTAGGTCCGAAGAAGTTGTATTCCAACCAGGGAATACCATATTTTTCTTCCATGTGACGGCTGATGTAGTTCATCGAGCGGTAACAGTGGATGAGGTTCATCTTCACATTGGGGGTCATCAACATTTCGTTGATAGTACCATCACCAGACCACTGAGCAACTACGCGCAAGCCGATTTCTTCTAGTAAGATGCGGCTCGCCCAAGCATCACCACCGATGTTGTAGTCACCAATGATGGCTACATCATAAGGAGTAGAATCAAACTTCAGTGAACCGTCAGCTTTAGCCTTATCGGATCTGGGGAATACCCAGTCACGGATCATGTCGTTAGCGATGTGGTGTCCCAAAGATTGAGAAACACCCCGGAAACCTTCGCAACGAACTGGAACAACTGGCTTGTCAATCTCTTTTGCAGCCTTACGAGCTACAGCTTCGATGTCATCCCCAATTAGACCAATAGGACATTCAGATTGAATGGAAACACCACGGTTAAGAGGGAAGAGGATTTCCAATTCTTGGATCAATTTCAGTAGTTTTTTGTCACCACCAAAAACGATGTCTCTTTCTTGGAAATCAGAGGTGAAGTGCATAGTACCAAAGGTATCAATACCTGTAGTACCAATGTAGTAGTTACGACGACCAGACCAAGACCAGTAACCGCAACCAACTGGCCCGTGACTGATGTGGATCATGTCCTTAATAGGACCCCAAACCACACCCTTGGAACCTGCATAAGCACAACCACGAGCGGTCATTACACCAGGAAGAGATTTAACGTTAGATTTAACGCCACAATCGCTCTTACCTTCTTCAAATACGTTTAAGTGCTTTTCGCGTCTTTTCTTAGCTTTATCTGGGTAAGCGCTGAGAACTTCTTTAATCAGTTCTTTTCTTTCGTCAACAATCTTGTTGTTTTCTGGAGGTGTCATTTTATCCTCTCCGATTCGTAAGGATCTGGGAACAGGGGACTGAGAGTCCCCTCTAGGTTTAGTAGGGGGAGATGCAAGGGTGAAGGTTAAAGGTCAAATATGAAATTCTTCCTTTTTCCTACGGTCTTTTTATTTAGCAGCTGGTTTACCAACCAACATTGCAGCATTTTCTTCGCTTTCGAGAATACCGAATTCAATCAACAATTCTTCTAATTCTTCCATTTCGATAGGTGTAGGAATAGCTAGGTTTTTGTTGTTGATGATCTTGGTAGCCAATGTGCGGTATTCGTTAGCTTGGTTACTTTCAGGTGCGTACTCGTTAACAGTCATCCGACGCAATTCAGCGTGTTGAACGATGTTGTCACGGGGTACGAAGTGAATCATTTGGGTGTTCAACCGTTTTGCCAAGGTTTCGATTAATTCGATTTCTCGGTCAGTGTTACGGCTGTTACAAATCAAACCACCCAAACGCACGCCACCAGTGTGAGCATACTTAAGAACACCACGAGCGATGTTGTTAGCAGCATACATCGCCATCATTTCACCTGATGTCACGATATAGATTTCTTGTGCCTTACCTTCACGG
>NZ_JAYGHH010000010.1:37726-42320 GCF_034931045.1 Nodularia sp. UHCC 0506 | reverse complement strand
TAAAGAGTGATGATATTATCCTAACAGCCTAAAATTGCTTATTTTTAACAATGTTTGCGGTAAGCATTGTCAAGGCTGAACAGTTTTTTTATTAGGGTAAATCTAGGGTATGAACAGAACACAGGAAGCATTTGCCGATTTTCAACAAACAGCCAGCAGCGATGGGGGATATATAGGCAGAATGCAAGCAGTGACAAATCAAGAAAATCACCTGACGGCAAAACTGGAAACGGAATTAAAGGCGGTAAATGCTAGAATCAAAGCTGCTAGGGTGAATGTTTCTGTGAGAAAATCTGGTAATTCACTGCAACTGAGAAGCACCCTACCCATTAAACCAGGAGATATTGATAAAAACGGTATAGGAACAAAGCAATATGATCTGTCTTTGGGTATCCCGTTTAATTTTGATGGTTTAAATACTGCGGAAGAAGAAGCTTATGAGTTAGGAAAATTGTTAGCGAGAAAACAATTTCAATGGACTGAGAAATATTTAGGTAAAACTCGCAATAAAGTTAACGCCAAAATAATTGGTGATTTGATTGCAGATTTTGAGAGAAATTATTTCCAAACTAGAAAACGTAATCTTAAAAGTGAGAACACATTTAATAGTTATTTTTATATTGCTCAAAAACACTTACCAAAGGATAAACCAGCGATAAATGCCAACTTTATTGCATCTGTGCAATGTTGTCCATCTTCAGATAGTGTCAAAAATGAGTTAATTAAAGTTATTCGAGTATTATGTAAATGTTCTGGCTTGGAAGTTCCAGAGCTAAGTAACTTAAAAATTAAACCTGCTGCTCAACGTAAGCGTGATATCCCCACTGACGCAGACATAGAGCGGGAATATCTCAAATTTGAGGCTTACTCACTCCACCGTCCCAGTAAATTGCTCACTAGGGAAGACAGAAATAACTGGAAACTGTGGCGTTGGGTATATGGGATGTTAGCTACTTATGGTATAAGACCGAGGGAGATTTTTGTTAATCCTGATTTAAATTGGTGGTTGTCTTCAGAAAATACCATTGATACATGGCGAGTAAATGAAGAATGTAAAACAGGTGAGAGGGAAGCTTTACCATTATATCCGCGTTGGGTAGAGACATTTAATTTAAAAACTGATACGGAAGCTATTGAATTATTAAAAGCGAAAATTCAGGGAAAAATTACCAGTAAACAGATTAATTCGGCTCGACATGGTACAGACAGATGGTTTAGATTTGTCGGTATTCCTTTTCAACCTTATGATTTACGCCATGCTTGGGCAATTAGAGCGCATTTAATGGGAATTCCGATTAAAGCTGCTGCTGATAATTTGGGTCATTCGGTAAATATGCACACTTCGATTTATCAAAGATGGTTTAGTTTAGAAAATCGCAAGGTGGCTATTGAAGAAGCGATTAAGAAAAAGTCGAAGGTGGAAGATTTACAAGATATAGTGATTAAGCTGGAACATGAAAATGAAAGGTTGAGAATAGAAAATGAAAGATTGCGATTACAGATGGAAAATCCAGGTTTAATACGCATAATTAATTAAATCTTTTAAGTTGTATGAGTGCTGTTGGGTTTTATTGCATCAACCCAACCTACAGTATAATGGAGTTAATATGAAAATTTCAGAAATGGAATGCTATAAATTATGCCTTATAGTCAGTTTACATCTATCGGTAAGGTTAAAGAAGCTTTCGGCTTGAAAACTCAAGAAGGTGGGAGATTTATTCCTGATAACCAAACAATTGAAGTATCTGCTACTTTGAAAGCATTTTTAGAAGAAAGTTTACCCATTTCTTCTTCTGCTAGTGAAAAAGCCCGTTCTGAAGGAATTATTTACCCAGTCTTATTAGAAATAAGAAAAATTTTAAATCGGCAAATTAGCTTATTTTCCGGTGAAGATTTTACAGTTGATGAGTCAGTTGGACTTAATGGAATGTGTGATTTTCTGTTAAGTAGTTCTCCTGAAGTGTTAGAAATTGAAGCACCTGTAATTGTCATTGTAGAAGCAAAAAAGGCTGACTTAAGAACTGGTTTTGGACAATGTATTGCAGAGATGGTGGCCGCACAAAGATTTAATGCTGCAAAAAATCGTCAATTTTCAGTTATATATGGTTCGATTAGTAGTGGTACACAATGGCGATTTTTAAAGTTAGAAGGTGATACTGTAACTATTGATTTGATGGATTATTCTCTCCCACCTGTGGAGGAAATTTTAGGTATGTTGGTTTGGATGATTAAAAATGGATGATAGTCAATCGAAAATTAAAAATTATTCTCACGGTCAGCAGCAAAAGCAAGACAGGCTTTAATATCTTCTGAAGTAAGTTCGGAAAAGTCTTCGAGAATTTCGGATTCTGTCATACCACCTGCAAGATATTCCAAAATATCATATACAGTTATTCGCATTCCTCGAATACAAGGTTTGCCGCTACGTTTACCGGGTTCAATGGTGATAATTTTTTGGTAATCCATAAAATATTATAATTTATCCATCTTACATAATTATAGCAATAGCTTTTTTTATCCTCTCTGTCATATCAACTAATTCTTCATCTTCATAATTTGATGGTGAACCAAACATTTCATCTAGTTCTTCTTGTTCTTCGTCACTTACATAGGGTATGAGAATTTGACAGAGTAACATTCTTTCTTCTCGCAGAACTTCGCGGATACTTTCTTTGATTATTGCTTTAAGTTCTTCAATTTCCATTATCTTTCTCCTTGAGAATACAAGTATTATACTGTTTTTGGTGAAAGCGATCGCACTCCTTCCCTAAATCAACAACGGAAATGCGATGACCGTTACTTCACTAAAATGTACTGTATATTTATGTCTTGGCAAAACTTGATCTGTAAAATTGGTTTTTGCTTTTAAAAACCCTGGTTGTATGGATTTTATTTTTTTCTATTTTGCCATTCTATAAGACTAGAGGTTTCTATCTCTTGAAACATATCTGCAATCCAATTAAAGTACACTTTTGGTACTTTCTGTTGTTTTCCAAGCTCTCCTCTAACTGGATCAATTTCTGTCCCTTCCCACTTTAAACTTGATGATTCTTTGATAAATCCAAGAATAATAAAATGCTTCATCAAAGCATGAGTAGTTAACAGTCCATCTTCCTGAAAGATAGTAAATCCAACTACATTAGAATTTTCGTAAGGAAAATTATCTCCATTTAATATGATAATGCGTTGTTTGAATATTCCAACGTCATTTCTTTCTCCCATCAAAAAATCTTTCCATACATTTAGTGCTGCTTCTGCATCTTCGTTTGAATCTGATTTAATTGCTGGAAAAAATTTCTCACAATTTTTGTTACTAATATTATCTGTTAAATGTAATCTAGAGTATTTAAGATAAGTTAATACTCTCCAAGAAATTGATACTGCAAATTTCAGCATCCATTCACCATAAATCACAGGAGCAAAAAGTGATTTGTTTTTCGGCATAATACGATTTCGGAATAATGTTTCCCATTTGTTTATTTTTCCTTCACAGTCACCACATAATAAGTAGACTTTAGTGATGTCTTGTGGTTTAGGCGTTTTTTCAGAATTGAGAGCATCAACTATAGTTTGAGATCCTCCTTTTATAGATTTTCCAAAATATCTTGGAATGATATGACTCAGTTTAAGGTCACTGTTTATTCCACAAAGCGCACATTGATTAAAAGGCAGTATTGAATATTTATGATTTGGTTTCATTATATTACCCTAAAATATGTAACCTGTAGTATATCTAATTCTTGTATCTCAAGGAGCAAGATGCTCCCACTATGGTAATTTTAAGTTTTTGGATTATACAATTGAACTGCACATTAGCTATGTAAATTTATTGTGTGACAATACTTACAGAAACGTCTACACTCCTCAAAGTTGTTGATCTCTCATGCTTGCAAAGATGTAAGCTGAAATTACTCCAAGTCGCTCTCTCAAATTCACTATTTATCAAAGAGTATAATGTATTAGGAACTACGGAGTTTAAAGAGGAAGAACTAAGTAAGCCACGGCTATTATATACGCAGGTATAAGTTAATGAAATTTCACTTGATTTAAAAACATCGTTAAATCTTTTTCTATTAGCTGCTTCTATCTCTAATTGATTATTTGATATTTTAGATCCTGGATGAGATATTTCTCTACTGTATGGAATTAGCGTAACAGATTTCTGTTCGTATGTCATTGAAGGATTCCGATATTCTTTTATTAAGTGTTCTTCTTCAGAATTTTCAGGAATTTTATTTTCTTGAGCAACTTCAGATATTGGAGTATGAACACAACCTACCAGTACAGAGCATAAACATATTACATTAGGGATGAATCCCAAACGTTGAGTCATCCGAGAAATAATCTCCATTTCTTTAACCTAAAAGTACATAAATATAAGATTAATTATAAATGACCAAATTAGCAACACATTTATCAAAAACCATGTATGGATATTGACACCAGGGACAAAATAGGGTAAATAAAAGAATATAAATCAAACAAACTGCCTATTTGTGCAAACTTTCCCAGGGAAAAAATAGGGCAAAAAAAATAAAAAATTCCAATCAATTGAATATTAAAAACCTTAGAAATCATAGCTTAATCTTCACGG
>NZ_JAYGHH010000010.1:28062-37701 GCF_034931045.1 Nodularia sp. UHCC 0506 | reverse complement strand
ATAGGCATAGCAAAACCACCACATACAACGTCACCAAGTACGTCGTAAGATACGAAATCTAGGTCTTGGTAAGCACCGTTTTCTTCTAAGAAGTTGATGGCGGTGATAATACCACGACCAGCACAACCTACACCGGGTTCTGGACCACCAGATTCTACGCAACGAACACCACGGAAACCGGTGAGCATTACTTCTTCGATTTCGATATCTTCTACTGCACCACGTTCAGCAGCCAAGTGAAGAACGGTTGTTTGAGCCTTACTGTGTAACATCAAACGGGTGGAGTCAGCTTTAGGGTCACAACCAACGATCAGGATGCGTTGACCCATTTCTGCCATAGCTGCTAGGGTGTTTTGGGAAGTGGTAGATTTACCAATACCACCTTTACCGTAGAAAGCTATCTGTCTAATGTTTTCGTCAGTCATGATTATTTATCTCCTGCAATTGGTTGGTTAGTGGGTCTGTTGGTTGACGTTCACGCCTGTTGAGCTACAGCAGTGAGCGGTTGTAGAACGTCGCCGGGGGCGAATGTGCTTAGGCACACGCCGGAGGCGATCGCTCCACAGCAAAATCGAGGGGTATTGGTGTCATAATAGTTCGGGTTAATTTTTTGTTTATTTGGTTTCCTTTGCCACTTGTCAAGCAAATGACAAAGGAGTTACACACTGTACAAATATGTGGAGAAAACAAGCAGGACTTGACGTAATTACTCGCCAATCAATGCAGAATTCCTACTTGTTCAAAATAGAAGCCTTTAAGCCTGAGACTTTAGCCATTGCAGCGCTGGCATTGTCTGCTGATACTCCGGCTGAGGTCATGGCTGCACCTAGATGCTTGGCAACAGCATCAAAGTGTTGGTCGTTTAACTTCATACCTGTGTGGGTTTTATCCATTGGACGACCAGAATATTGCTTTGGTCCATCAAATATCTGAGAAAAGAAAGCAATTTGATGAGCGCGTTGTTTGGCCATATCGGTTTTAGCAAAATAACCTTTGAGGCTACCGTCTGCCATAACGCTCTTATGAAAGGCATCAACTACTTTCTCAATAGTCGGTTGTCCACCAATGTTTTCGTACAAACTCATAACCTGATTCCTTGGAAGCGAGTTGGATAATGCAATTGGCAATTAGGTGTTGAATACTTTCACCTATGTACTATTGCTGTGTGTTTTCAGTAGGAATGAAGCATTGATGGGGCGAAAATTATCTTTCAAATCCTACTTACTGTTCCTGCTTAATGAATAACAGGCTCTATTTGTGCGGTGTGTAAATCTTAAACTATGGTGCGACTGCTTCGACTATCAGGTTTTTGCTGACACGATCTTGTAACCTGGCTTCGATAGCAATCTTTAAGGTGGCTGTACTGCTAGAACAAGAACCACAAGCCCCTTGAAGTACGACTTTGACTTTATCGCCTTCTACATCATAAAGTTCCACATCTCCCCCGTCTGCAATTAGTACGGGTCTGACTTCTTCATCGAGAACTTTTTGGATGAGTGCAATTCTCTGCACATTAGTTAGAGGTTTTGGTGATTGCTGATCAGATTGAGCAATTCCGACGCTGTGGTTGTTGAGAGCAGGTACGGCGGCTTTCTCCTTTACATCTCTTATAATATCATCAATATTGGCTAAACAGGAACCGCATCCGCCACCAGCTTTTACATAATTTGTTACCTGTTCCGCATCAGTGAGATGATTTTCTAGAATCACACGGCGGATTTTGGCTTCGCTGATACCAAAGCAGCTACAAATTAATGCGCCTTCATCATCGTCGTCATGGGTAGCAAGGGGGATGCCACGATAGTTATAAATAGCGGCTTCTAGCGCTTCTTGCCCCATGACAGAGCAGTGCATTTTGGCTTCTGGCAATCCGCCCAAGTAATCTGCAATCTCTTTATTAGAAACTTTCAAAGCTTCATCGAGAGTTAAACCTTTGACCATTTCGGTTAAAGCACTGGAAGAGGCGATCGCACTAGTGCAACCAAAGGTTTGAAAGCGTGCATCTAATATTTTATCAGATGCTACTTCAACTTTCAAGTGTAATCTGAGGGCATCACCACAGGCAATACTACCAATTTCTCCCATTGCCAGTTTTACACCAGGTTCGCCAGTTTCTTCAATAGCTCCCTGATTCTTGGGATTGTAAAACAAGTCTAATACTTTATCTGTGTAGTCCCACATATTGAGTGCTGAGTGCTGAGTAGTGAGTGCTGAGTGGGGGAGTAGGGGAGTGGTAAATTTTCTATTCCCCATTCCCTATTCCCTATCTATGAATTAATGCTTGTTCTTGCAGCCAACCCGCATCATCATTTTTAAAGGGGGACATGGCGCGTAAACGTTCGATAATACTGGGCATAACTTCGATAACTTGATCGATTTCGGCTTCTGTGGTGTAGCGACACAGGCTGAAACGAATGGAACCGTGTAAGGTGGTGTAGGGTAAACCCATAGCCCGCAGAACGTGGGAAGGTTCTAAGGAACCGGAAGTACAAGCAGAACCAGATGAGGCACAGATGCCGTATTTATTTAAGGAAAGTAGAATTGCTTCACCTTCGATGTATTTGAAACCGATATTTGTCGTGTTCGGCAATCTCTGCGTTGGGTCGCCATTCACTTCACAGTCGGGAATTTTGGCGAGTAAAGTTTGTTCCAGGCGATCGCGCAATTTTCTTTCTCTTGTGGTAGCCTCTTCTAAATGCCAGAGTTCCAACTCTGCGGCTTTACCTAAAGCAATAATCCCTGGAACATTTTCTGTTCCCGCCCGACGACCTCGTTCTTGGTGTCCGCCAATGAGCAAAGGACGGAAGCGCACACCGCGCCGGACATACAAAGCACCAATGCCTTTGGGAGCATGGATTTTGTGACCGGACAGAGTTAACATATCTATGGTGCTAGTCTTCATGTTTAGGGGAATTTTCCCCACTGCTTGCACTGCATCGACATGAAAGATTGCGCCGTATTCTTTAACTCTTAACCCAATTTGCTCAATGGGGAAAACCGTACCGGTTTCATTGTTGGCATACATAATTGTTACCAAGGCGGTGTTCCCAGTCAGAGAAGCTTCTAATTCATTTAAATCTAGCTGTCCCTGACGATTTACCGAAAGATAGGTAACAGTGTAACCTTGGGTTTCCAGTTGTTTGCAGACATTCAAAACGGCTGGGTGTTCAACCTGTGTAGTAATGATATGTCGCTTTTCTGGTTGTGCCAACAGTGCGGCGCGAATAGCCGCGTTATCGCCTTCTGTACCGCAACTGGTGTAAACAATTTCTGATTCCTCAGCACCAATAAGGGCGGCTAATTGTTGGCGGGCTATTTTTACAGCTTTACCAAGTTGTCCACCAAAGGTGTGCATACTAGAAGGATTACCGTAGTAGTCCCGCAGATAAGGCAACATCACCTCTAAAACTTCTGGATCTACCTTCGTCGTGGCATTATTGTCTAAATAAATGATGCTCATCCTGATACACCTATGACTTCGCTTTGATGGCGAGATAATTGTTCAGAGAATTTTGTGGAATAATAGTTAAACCAACGTTCCCAGTAATCTTGTTTCTTAGTTAATTTTGCTAAAGAGCGATTGTAATTAGCAAACCAGCCTTCCCAATAATCGTTGGGTTGTTTCACACAACCGGTACAGGTGGGACAACCAGCTTTACACTGAGGAACAGAATAAACACTACCAAAACAGTTTGTGCAGAGTTCGGGGTCAATCCAACGATTACCGTCAATTACCTTCACTGCATTAGTGGGACATACAGACAGACAAAGATCACAGGAAATACATTGGCTAGTGATTTGGTAAGCCATAATTATTCTCCTTTTTAATACAAGAGTGGAAAATGGGTAGGGGCGGGGTTGAAACAGTATGTCTGTATTCCGTCGAAATTCTTCATAAACCCGCCCATGAGAAATGGTTTAGGGGAGTGTTGTATAGCAACCACCAAAGTGGTGAGGACATGGAAAAAGTCTAAACCCAAGCCACAACAAGTATTTCAATTTTGACTTTTGCTACAATTCCCCATTCCCTAATTCCTATGCCTTATTTCCTAACTCCTGGACATATTGCTCGTAAAATTCCAAAGCAACTTTTTCAATCACGTCGTAAGCTTCAACAGTCCGTATTCCCGCTTCTTGCAATTTCTCTTGAGGACAGTTACCAATTTTGGAAACTAAAACTGCTTTGCAATCTGCGATCGCTGCCATAATATGTTCAAAAGTGGCTTCTTCACTAAATCCACCTTGACAATACTGGTCAATCTTGCGATGACTGACAAAGGTAACTTGATTACCATCCACTTCGTAAATCTGGAATTCCTTCGCATGACCGAAGTGTTGGTTAACTAATCCACCGCCTTTAGTAGCAACTGCAACTAAAATTTTAGGATTATTGGCAGATTTCTTGCCCGCACGCGCCTTATCCTTGGCTATTTTGAGTTCTTCCTTAAACTTCTCAATTCCTTCGTGAACAAGGGTGCGTTGTTCCAAGTCATATTCTGGAGTCATTTCCAAGAATTTATCTTTAGTAAATTCCTGACTGCGGTCTTCTCCTAATAATCCTACCGCATCGGCTCGGCATTGGCGACAATGGCGCATCATTTTCATGTTGCCAGCGCAATTGTCTTGAACTGCTTTCACTTCTTTGGGTGTGGGGCCACGTTGACCTGTTAAGCCGAAATGTGTGCCGTGTTCTGGTGCAGAAATCAAAGGCATGATGTTGTGCAGGAAAGCACCATTTTCACGAATCATTTTATTGACTTCGATCAAGTGCTGGTCATTAATTCCTGGAATCATCACAGAGTTAACTTTGCACAGAATATCAGCTTCTCTCAGAGCTTGCAAGCCTTCCATCTGCTTTTCTAGCAGAATCTTAGCCCCTTCAACACCTCTATAACGTTTCCGTTTGTAGTGAACCCAAGAATAAATCTGAGCGCCGATTTCTGGGTCAATGGTATTTAGGGTGATAGTAACGTGATCGATATTTAATTGTTTAATGCGGTCAATGTATTCTGGTAACATTAAACCGTTAGTTGAAAGGCAAAGCTTAATATCTGGTGCTTTGTCTGCAATCAATTCAAAGGTGCGGAAAGTCTTTTCAGGATTCGCCAATGGATCACCAGGCCCCGCAATTCCGACCACTGTCATTTGGGGAATTTTGCCTGCAATCACCAAAGCCTTGTGTGCAGCTTCTTCTGGTGTTAGCAATTCGCTCACTACTCCAGGACGACTTTCGTTAGCACAGTCGTATTTGCGATTGCAATAGTTGCATTGAATATTACAAGCTGGTGCAACTGCAACGTGCATCCTGGCGTAGTGGTGATGGGCATCTTCACTATAACAGGGATGTTGGGCGATGCGTTCTTGGAGCTTTTGATCCATTTCGACGGTGGTGCTGCTGTCGCATCCGCAACCACCTGATTTTGCTTGGGTTGATGCTGGTTCCTGATGGGAGGAGGTGAGGAGTCCGGTAGACGGTAGTATCATTGAATTTCGCAAGGGTCAGTGGTGGGCTAAATGCCACAGTGGGAGATGCCGTTGCTACTGTCTTTACCTAAGAATTGAAGTCGCGTCTTGTAATCAGTTAACAGTTATTAATTTGTTGACTGTTGACTAAGTTCCTAGTTCGGCTGGTGTGTGTCAAGTTTGAGGTCTATCTGGGGTATTTGTTTGTGGGTACAGCCGCGACTTCGATTCATTTAAGGCATGGTGCTATCTCATCCCTCCACTCACTCTTGGCTTTTGCTGTTGGCTAGGCGTTGAGTGATTGGCGATATAAGATTTATAGCAGCCACTCTCAAATGGTCGGTGCGTTTATGGAGTATAGAATTTATTGGATTTATTACGCTTGTACTCAAATTTTCAAACCCTATCTGTGTGGGTTTTACAAACATTAAATATTTATTTTTCGGGTAGGGGTGCTAGTATTTTTCAGTTGGGGTACGAGTATTTAAGAATAGGGGTTCAGGATTTCTTGGTACTCATGTGTAACCCAGTTGTAGAAAGGGTCTTAATCTATTTTCTCTTAGTTTTTAGATACATAAATCTGTACTCAAATCAGCCTGAAATCCCATTTGAAACGACAAATACTAGGGAATTAAGGGGTGAAAAACTGGAACAGATTGATGTCCTATTGCTCCAGAGTCGTGAAATGTCCGATTCTGTATCTAACATATCATTTTTTTTGAGCTAAAAATGCAATTCATCTTTTTTTAACTTTTACAGAGAATCAAACGAGAAGGAATTACATAAACGCCGTTAAACAAGGATTTCTCTTCATATCGATCATACACTTATTGATAATTTATGTCTACAACGTCATAATGTGAATAATTACTTACTGGATTTGCTTGTTAACGGCGAATGGATTGAGGATTTCGCAAAGTTAAAATTGAGATGTCGAGGATATCTGATTATGTATCTAACCTAGCATTTTTTTAAAAAAGAAAATGCGTTTTATATTTATTTTATGATCTGGGGATAAAATTACCTATTAATTAGGGCTGGCTGAATAAATGTAAAACCCAAATAAATTAAAGGTTTGAGGCTGATAAACCCGAAAGTAGGTGCAAGGTTTTTGAAGGGTGTATCATCAAAAGTGTGAATTTGGGGTTGAATAAATCAGAATGGAACATTCCTACACAGCTTTTGAGGAAAAGCTTAAATTTGCTGAATATCTGAATAATTCTGCCCAAAGATACTTTCACTGTGTCTTGTAAACTGGGTTAATGGTTGACAAGAGGTTTCTTAGTTCAACAGGGTAGCAGGAGAAAAGCATGAAAGCGGTAGTTATCTGGCGGTATGGGTCTGCTGAGGTATTGCAGTACGAAGAGGTGGCGCAACCGCAAATCAAGCCGAATCAATTGCTCGTGAGGGTTCATGCAAGTAGTGTTAATCCTATTGACTGGAAAACTCGCCAGGGTATGCTAAGTTTGCTCACAGGCAATAATTTTCCCCTGATTTTGGGGTTTGATGTGGCTGGGGAAGTGGTCGCTGTTGGCTCACAGGTGACACGTTTTCAGATGGGAGATGCTGTTTATGGTGGTACTAGCTTCCCTGGAGGTGCTTATGGGGAATTTGCAGCTGTACCAGAAAATTTAATTGCTCCCAAGCCAACGAACTTGACTTATGAGGAAGCGGCTACTTTGCCTTTAGCGGCACTGACGGCTCTCCAAGCACTGCGCGACCAAGGTAATATTAAATCAGGTCAATCTGTGCTAATTAATGGCGCTTCGGGTGGAGTAGGTATGTTTGCAGTTCAAATTGCTAAAACTTTAGGGACTGAAGTAACTGGTGTTTGTAGTACTAGAAATTTGGAGTTTGTGAAATCTCTAGGGGCAGATAGAGTAATTGATTATACTCAAAAAGATTTTACAGAAGAAGGTAGACAGTACGATATTATATTTGATGCAGTGGGCAAGCGATCGCTCTCTAATTGCAAACGAGTCCTTACACCAAACGGTATTTATATTTCCACTCTACCCACACCGGAAGTTTTAATCCAGAGTGTGTTAACAGCTTTCCTTCCCGGACAAAAGGCTAAGTTTGTAATTGAAAGGCCTAACACTGAAGACTTAGTTTATCTCAAAGAATTAATTGAAGCGGGTAAACTGCGAACCGTGATTGACCGGAGTTTTCCGTTAGCTGAAATAGGGCTGGCTCATAGTTATAGTGAGAGTGAAAGGACTGTGGGGAAAATTGCCATAGTCGTGCTTCAAGATTGATTGAGCCAAGTCTGAATTTCATTAACTAACCAACCACATTCTTCCTCATTTAAGCGCCAATTTAAGCGCATACGATGACGATATGTACGGATAACTACTTGCCAGCTGTGTTGGTCTGAGGAATTTTCACTTTGTTGACATACATAAATAGAGCGAATATTTGTAATGAAATCAGAGCTTGACTCAAATTTCCCAAACCAGCAGTTCTTAAATACAAAATATTTATCTTTGGCATCAAAACGAATATAACCACCATAGTGATTTTTGTTAATCAAATCAACATCTCTATTTACAATTTTTTTAATTAATACATCAATTTCTTTGTTGGTGGAATCGTCTAGTATTTTCCATCTAAGTAATATCCATACTAAGAAAATAAATCCAGTAATTCCCAAAAATTGAACTCCCCCAATTAAAAATAAAAATAATGGGATTAAGATTAACAATTGTTTATAGTTTACTGGTTCTTTATATCGATAAATTTCTAATTCATCTGGAGAATTTTTAGTTACTACAAGAAAAGGTCTAATAAGGTGTATGCCTGGCTTTTTTTGGGCGGAAAATGTCTGAACAGAATTAGATTCGACTTGCTGAAAAAGTAACTCAAGAGCTTCATTCGCAGTGGCGAATCTTTGTTCTAAAGCTGGGTCAGTTAATTTTTCAATCCAACTAATAAAATTGGCACTTACATTGGTATAACCTGCAAATTGAATTCGCAAATTATTCTGAGGTAAATCAGCAGGAGCTACACCTGTAAGTAAATGAATTAAAGTAGCTCCTAAACCATATAAATCAGAAGCTGGTACAGCTCGTCCCCAAAACTGCTCCATTGGAGTATAGCCGACAGTACCCACTACAGTAAAGGTTAATCTGGTGACAGCCATTCGGTCTTGTACCGCACCGAAATCCACCAGATATATCTGTTTATCTTCACTCTGAATTAAGTTACTGGGTTTAATATCTCGATGGAGAACGGCTGGATTTAATTGATGGAGATAAATCAAAATTTCCAAAATTTCTTTGGCAATTTGTTTAAGTTCTGCCTCACTAAATTTTGTGCCTTTTGCTAACAAATCTTGTAAGGTGGAACCAGGAATATAATCTTGTACCAAACACCACCAACTCAGACCGGAGACTGGCTGTTGGTCAACTAAAAAGTAGTCTCGATAGCGGGGTATTCTCTGGTGATTGAGATTTTGCAATACTTGGGCTTCTCGCTCAAATAATTTCAAATCATCCCAATGAAAATCATTACTAAAAACCAGAAGTTTGAGAATAACTAATTCATGATTGGCATTATTTAAATCTTTTGATAGCCAGGTTTGACGACCAGCCATAGTATGACCCAACTGTTGTTGAAGTTCATATCTTTCTTGCAATATTTGTCCTGAGTTAAACACAATATCACTCCTATTTTTATTTAAGGCTATGACTGCGCTAAATACTTTTATTTATGATGAATAAGCCAATTTATAAATAAAAATTATTTTTAGCGTATGGGTACAGATTCGGTTGAGGTTTTGCAATAAATGTATTCCTGATTTTAACATTGGATATTTAAAATTGTGGTATTTGAAATAAATTGCAAAAATAATTACTTTGTGATATTAAATTTTTCAGTAAAAATACTTGAGTATGGACAAAATTTAGATATGTTTGTAGATGCGATCGCATACTATAGATTTAGCTTGAAATGACTAACGCTGAACGATAGTGAACCCAAAACTCTAAAAAAGCAATATGAAAACAATAAAAGATTTCCACTGAAGCTATGCCCAAGAAAGTTAGAGAATTGAAAAGCTTGTTGCTACAAGCGGGGTTTAATTACCGAACTGGAAAAGGTAGCCACACTAATTGGTATCATCCCCTACTGCCTGGAAGAGTTACTATATCAGGTAAGGATGGAAGTGATGCTAAG
>NZ_JAYGHH010000010.1:0-27988 GCF_034931045.1 Nodularia sp. UHCC 0506 | reverse complement strand
AATGTCATGAAACCTTAAAATGAGAATTGCTGGATGCTAAGGCTTACCAGGAAAAAGACGTTAATAATGCACTTCAAAGGTTAGCAGAAATTAAAAATGTTCAGGAGGACGAACTAAAATGAATTCTCACTACACAATAATTATTCAATGGTCTCATGAAGATGAGTGTTTTGTAGTCAGTCTTCCTGAATGGGGAGAGTTTTGTCATACTCACGGAGATACCTATGAAGAAGCTTGTAAAAATGCTCAAGAAGTTTTAGAAATGTTAATTGAGACAGCTTTGGAAAATGGTGAATCTCTACCAGAACCCAAAACTCTAGAACAGTCGTCACAAGTAGCATGAATTTAGATCACAGACTTCTTGAAGAAGTCGGGGAGCTTTGGATTCGTAACTTCTTGAGAATTGCTATATAACTATTTGCTTTTAGGAATAACTTTTCTAATACCACTTTTACTAATAGTATCACCTTTGTAACGTGGGATGATATGAATACTGGTGTGCATGACATTCTGCCCGCCGGCTCGATTAATATTCATACCTACATTAAAACCATCAGGTGCAAATTCTGCCTTGAGAATTTCTTGGACTTTATTCACCATGAACCAGCACGCAGATTGTTCTTTAAAAGGTAAGTCAAAATAATTGCTGACATGACGTTTAGGAATAACTAAAGTATGTCCTTTACTGATAGGGTAGCCATCCAACATAGCATAAGCGGTAGCTGATTCTGTTAATATTCTCAAATGTTTATGAGGATTACAAAATATACAATAATTAGTTGAATTTCGCTGTTGATTATAATGAACATACTCATATAATTCCCGCATCTCATCTGCGTATAATGAATGAAAGGGAAGTTTGGCTAAACATTGATATGTAGGTTTTTTATGGACATAATGTTCTCGAAATCCTTCTCTTTTAATATCCCTTCTCACAGCATAATAAGCTTTACCTCCTGGTTTTAATAAATGTGATACTTCCATGAGGATATTGGCTTGTTCTTCAGGGAACAATACGTTTAATACATAAAAACAAACTATTGTATTAAATTTACCTTGAGGATATTGGGCAAAATAATGCGGGTCATAGCCTGTAATATCAAACCCTTTTTGGCTGAGGATTTTTACATCATTACCAAAGCCACAACCAAAATCTAGAATTTTTCCTTGAAGCAGGTTTTGATTTAATAAAAACTGTGCAGGAAAAGATAAAGAAGTTCTTTCTATGGCGGTGAGATGGCTAAATGTATTTTTTTGCTGTTTCATGGAATGTTGAGATGCACGCCATCCTGTCTTAGCACAGTTGATACTTAATCGCCTTAAGTAAATTCGCTGTTATCAATATATGTTGAGTTCGTAGTCAGGGCTTTAGCCCTTTATTTTTAGCGTAGCGTCTTCAGGAGAGGAGTAAAGTCCTCACTACAAACGTTATATTAAGAAACGTATATGTACACACAGACAACAAAACCTAAAATAAAATGAAGAAACCTGTTTTTTCCCTAACTAAATAATAGAATAGGATCGTAGCTGAGTATACAGATATATCATTTGTTATCGAGTCTACTTCATCTTGGCGCGCAAGTGAGTACAACTTAATATATTGCAAAATAACTTGCCTAATGCGCTGCAAACTCTTACAGGTAAAGTTTTTTGTAGTGAGTACAAAAATTCTGAACCCTCTACCCAAAAAACACCAGAACCCCCATTATTAAATACTAGCACCCCTACCCCAAGGGAAATTTAAAGTTTATCTTAAATCACGGTTTAAGATGCTTGAGTACAACTGTAATTAATCCAATAAATCCAATCGACGTTTAATGTACTGTCCAGTTGGGAGTCACCTGATATAAGCATAAAAATAGCACATGGCTCTTGGAACCAAACACTACCGATGCAACAGTCATTAAACAGTATCAAAAACCATCAGGCTGCAATTAAAGCACGTTCTCCAAAGACATCCTTGCTAAAAAGTCTGTTCTCTGGTGCTTTTTTAGAACCACTGTTGAGTGATTTTAAAATCATCTTTGAACGCGACCCAGCCGCACGGAATTGGCTAGAGGTGGTGTTTTGCTACCCAGGGTTACACGCTTTGTGTTTGCATCGTGTCGCCCACTGGTTACACTGTCGGGGTGTGGGTTTCATTCCCCGTCTGATTTCTCACTTGGCGCGATTTTTGACCGGAATTGAAATTCATCCAGGTGCAGACATTGGTCAAGGTGTGTTTATTGACCACGGTATGGGTGTGGTGATTGGTGAAACTGCCATTGTGGGAAACTATACGCTAATTTATCAGGGTGTTACCTTGGGCGGTACTGGTAAAGAAAGTGGTAAGCGTCATCCTACGGTGGGTAACAATGTTGTGGTAGGTGCGGGTGCGAAAGTTTTGGGAAATATTCAAATTAGCGATCGCGTCCGTATTGGTGCTGGTTCTATTGTGTTGCGTGATGTTCCCCCAGATGCAACCGTCGTCGGGATTCCTGGTAGAATTATTTCTCCCAAACCAAACACTAACGTTCATCCCCTAGAACATGGAAAACTCCCTGATGACCAAGCAACAGTAATTAGTTCTTTACTTTCCCGCATCGAGAAACTAGAACAGCAACTGCAAACCCAGGAAAAAGAACTGTTGACCAAAAATCATTAATCATGTTACCACCTCATAGTTCCGACCCCCGTGGCTATCAAGTTTTGCAGATTCCCTTGTGCGATCGTTGGCGAATTTCCCAACGTTTACAAGAATTAAAGATTCCCTGCTGCTGTCATAGCGATGGTTCCCTACGAGTCAAAGTCAATAACCTCCTAGAAGCCATCCTCATCCGCAGTACCCTAATGCAGTTTCTCGCCTCGCGCCACGAATTAGTAGATTGGCTAGAACGCTGCTGGAATACAAAAAACTCCTAAACTCGCTCCTCTGCGTGATGTACCCCCAGATTGATCTGTGGGTCGAACCAAAATCCAAAATCCAAAATCCAAAATTGTATGACCATCTGTAACAGCGAGAGAAAACTTCTGAATTTCTTACACCAAGAACTCGAACTAACAAATGCAGATATTGCTGTAGCCCAACGACATCGTAAATTTGATAATGGTCCCTTACCCATGCTCCTTTGGCAATATGGACTGGTCAACCTAGAGCAACTAGAGCAGATTTTAGATTGGCTAGATAAGCATCATTAACAGATTTTTATCTGAATTCTAGTGTATTAGCTTGCCCTCACGACACCCAATAAATTATGTGTCATTGTCCGAGCAAAGCACTATAATTGTTAACTTTCTTGCCATATTTGCTATTTTGCTGTATTGAGAATTTCTAATAGTTACCTTAATAACTCGCTATTATAAAATACTTAATTTAGCAATAGTAAAAATAATTCTAAAATATACCGCTATTTGGTTCTCTGTCATACAGATATGATGTGGGAATTTAGCTATGATTTAATAATCATGAAGATGAACTATTAAATCTGAGAGTTTATAGCATTTACCATTCATCATAATGGCTTCGCCACGCGAGCTATCAGCATTTGTATGACGCATTTACCATTACACAAATTACAGGTAAATAAGCTCCCAAAGCAGAAAGCATATTAAGAATAATTCCTAAGAGGGATGTTTGAGATGAATGAAATCTTAATTAATGACACTACATTACGTGATGGTGAACAAGCGGCGGGTGTTGCTTTTACCTTTGAAGAGAAAGTAGCGATCGCGCAATTTCTCGATGCCATTGGTGTTCCTGAGCTAGAAGTGGGAATTCCCGCAATGGGCGAAGCAGAAACCCACGCTATTCTAGCAATTGCTGACTTAGGTTTGCAAGCAAGTCTTCTCGGTTGGAACCGGGCGGTACTTTCAGATATTAAAGCTTCCATCACCTGCGGTTTGAAAAGAGTACATATCGCCATTCCCGTTTCTGGTATCCACATTGCTGCTAAATTTCATGGTCAATGGCGGGTAAGTTTGCAAAGACTCAAAGACTGCATCAGCTTTGCAGTTGATCAAGGTCTTTGGGTAGCAGTCGGTGGCGAAGATTCTTCTAGAGCTGACCCTAATTTCCTCTTAGATGTCGCCCTGAATGCTCAAGAATGGGGTGCATCAAGATTCCGTTTTTGCGATACTGTGGGAGTTCTCGACCCCTTCAGCACCTACGCCAAAGTCAAACAGCTGGTTTCGGCTTTGTCCATTCCCCTAGAAATTCACACTCACAATGATTTTGGCTTGGCGACTGCTAACGCCTTAGCTGGTATCAAAGCCGGAGCTACATCTGTCAATACCACCGTTAACGGCGTAGGCGAAAGGGCGGGAAATGCAGCTTTAGAAGAAGTTGTCATGTCTATTAAACGCATCTATGGGATCAATTTGGGGATTGATACTCGCCGTTTGTTGGAACTATCGCAACTGGTAGCTTCAGCATCCAATTGTCATGTCCCACCTTGGAAAGCGATTGTGGGTGAAAATACCTTCGCTCATGAATCGGGAATCCATGCTCATGGTGTACTGCAAAACCCCCTGACTTACGAACCATTTGCACCGGAAGAAGTAGGTTGGGAACGGCGTTTAGTGGTGGGTAAGCATTCTGGAAGACATTTGGTGACAAGCTTGCTACAGCAAAATGATATTTTCCTCAACCCAGAGGAAACCCAGTCTGTTTTGGATGCAGTCCGCCAGCAGTCGGTAAAGCAAAAACGTAATTTAACCGTTGAAGAACTTTTGAATTTGGTAAGAGAACAGAGGTACTCTCATGCAACCTGACGAATTAGAGCTAAATTTACCGCCTGTTTTTGAAATTGGTCAAAAAGTCAGACTTCGCAAACTGATCAAAAATGATGGGACGTTTGCTGGTAAAGAAGTCGGGGAGGTGTTAGGCAACAAAGGGGATATTGGCTACATAGCAAGTATAGGCACTTATCTACAAAATTCCTATATTTATGCGGTGCATTTTTTGGAGAAAGGGTTCGTTGTCGGTTGTCGGAAAAGAGAACTAGAAGCGGTTGAGGAGAATTCATGAAAGTAATGCTGCGGATGAATGGTGCGGGGACTTTGGTGGCTTACGTTGCTAAAAAAGACCTGGAAGAAGAAGTTGTTAAACAAGCAGATAGCAACGATGGGGTAGTTCTGACTTTAGCAAATGGCTGGGAATTAGAATTTAGCGAATTACCAGATGCGGCTAGTTTACCGTTAACTGTGGAAGCTAAACGGCTGTCTTAAAAATCAATGTTTTAATGACATCTTGCACCTAACCCTGGCGATTAGAAACTACGGCTACACAAACTAAGTCCGCCTACGCGCGGACTAAATAGAAAATCCAGGATATCACCTGTATAGCCGTAACTAATTATCGCCTGGTGCAAGATAAGAATTAACTTAATACTTTGCTGATATGCTGCTGAAATTCGGTTAATCCTCCTTCACCCCAACGATTTTGGAATTGTTGTATATTTGCTAAACTGATAACTTTTCCATTTGCAGGAAAGTTAATATGGCAACCAAAGACTTCTTCATTATCTGGAGGATTATTCAAAAAATCAGCCATCCAAACCACATTAACAAGTCGATAAATACTAAATTCATTGGTAGCATATTTATCAAAATAAAGTTGATTGTTCAGCAGTTGAACAATGTGTGTTACTTTACCTTTTTGCCTTAAAATAATTTGATCACCTTCTTTTGGGGCTTTTGCATTTTCTATATCCTTATTTTCAAAGTTTCTCCAAGCCAGTGTAAAAATCTTTAAATCTGGATATATGAGAGGTATGTCTTTATAAGCCCACTTATCTGGATCTTTGATATTTTTAGTCCATTTTAATTCCATTAAATCCAGCATTAATTATTCCTCTTTTTTTAGCTTTTCTACAATTTCTGGCAGAGTATTAGGATTACTCGCCACGACTTGAAGTAAATCGCGGGAAACGTCTGTCTACAAGCTAGGCGGTAATTCCAGGGGTATTGTGCCTAATAAGCCTTTACGAAAATCTGTTAACAAATGTCTGGCTGTGCGTTCTACATCTCCTTTGTAACGATGTTCGGCTAAGGCGTGTAAATAACTTTCTCCGGTGTACATTACGGGGTCAAGTTGATAGCGGGTATATAAGGGTGATGGTGGTAATAAATTTCCGGCTGTCTCTTGCAGTTCGTTGAGTAAATCGATGAAAGCGGCTGCTACTAATTGATTATCATAGGAGGCTTGACCAATATCATCACAAATTGCTAATTTGATTGCAGCTTCTTGATTTCCCATTCTCAAAGGTATAATACCAGGAGAATCTAGTAATTCTAAGTGTTCGGAAATTCTCACCCAACGTAAGGAACGAGTTACTCCCGGACGGGCTGCACTTTCCACTACTCGTTTTCCTAAAAGACGGTTAATTAAGGCTGATTTACCCACGTTGGGAAAACCAATAACTACAGCCCGGACTGGACGAGGTAACATTCCGCGATCGCGTCTTCTTTGATTGAGTTGTACTCCTGCTGCTTGGGCGGCTTTAGCGATCGCTGTTATTCCTTGACCTTGTTTTGCGTTGGTAGAATAGGCGACTTCTCCATGACGCTTGAACCAATCTACCCACAGCGATCGCACTTGGGGCAAAATCATATCTAATCGGTTTAATACCAATACACGCGGTTTATCTCCCACCCATTCATCTATTTGGGGGTGATGTGTCGCCAAAGGAATTCGCCCGTCTCGTACTTCCAGTACCACATCTACCCGCGTTAGCTGTTCTTTCAGCTTTTTTTCTGCTTTAGCAATATGACCTGGATACCATTGGATCAGGTTTAATTTATAGTTTTGAGTTAAAGACATACTTAATTACCAATAACCACTAATTATAACATTTTTTTCATAAATAAACCAACCACAGAGGCGCAGAGGACACAGAGAAATCAGGAACGGGGAGGTTTATTGATTGGGTCTATTTTTGATGTAAAATCAAGCGGTTGCCATCGGGGTCATAAGCATAAACTTCTCGCCCGTGGGAAGCTGTGGAGATTTCGCCAGGGGGTGGATAGCCTAAATTTACCAGATGCGCGATCGCTTGTTCTAAGTTACTCACTTCTAAACACAAACTTATCTGGCTGTTGGCTGAGTTGGCAAATTCGGATGTATGGTTTTTTTGCGGTTGAAAAATCCCCAATCTTACTCCAGGAAGTTGAAACTCTGCATAAACATTGGGAATGAATGATAAAGGTTTTTTATTCAGTAATTCGGTATAGAAATCTACTAAGTTTGCAAAGTTAATAGATGCTATGGTTACGAGTGCTGCGGTATATTGAAAAATCATATCTAACAGTTAAGTAAGTCGTCACCAATAATTAAAGGTTTGTAGTCAGGATTTTAGTATTGAATTCAGGGCTAAAGCCCTGACTACGAGCTAAGTTACAATATTTTTACATTTTTTTTACGTAGTTAAGTTGATTCTCGCTAACTTACTTAACAATTATCAATTAATTAGACACCATTACCATTGAGAAAAGGGGTTGGTTACTAAATAGCTGTTGAAATATCTGGGGTCGTGGGATACTTCTTCACCAATCCAAGGGGGTAGTGAAATTTGTTGATTGATATCACTAAGTTCTACTTCTGCTAAAATCAATCCTTTATTTAAACCATCAAATTCGTCTATTTCCCAAATTAAACCACCCCATTCTACTTTGTATCTAATTTTTTCGATCAAAGGCTTTTGACATAACGTATTTAGCATTTCTTGAGCATCTTCTACAGGAATAGAATACTCAAACTCTAATCTTGAAAATTCAACACTAGGCCCTTTAACGGTTAAGTAACCTTGTTTTCCTACTATCCGCACCCGGACAGTAACTTGATCTTTTGTAGCAATGTAACCTTGACAATATACACTGCCTTGAGCTATTTTTCGCCAATTATCATCTTTGAGTAAGTATTTACGCTCTATTTCTTTAGCCATTTTGTAAAATTATTATTAGTTTTGGGCAAATATTTCAAAAATTGAATAGACTCAAAATTTATTCTAATTCTCAAGTCCATGAATAAAGTATAATATAAAACAACAGGTCATCAAGTTGTAAATGACCTGAAATTAATGAGAATTTAATGCGATCGCTTGGCAAAATTCTGGTTCATGGTATGATTTCCAGAATTAAGTATTAGCGATGGGTAAAGCCCCGCCTTCGGCGATCGCATTGCTTAATTTCTCTCATGAATATTTCAGTAATTACTCAAATGAGAGAACATTCAACTTGATTAAGGCGGATTTAATAACCGCTATTGATGCGTCCCGATCCACGATCAAAGTTAAGTCCACCGTCATAGATATAGTTAGAAAGGGGTAGGTGTTTAGCACTATTGCTTCTCTGAGGAGTAGCCAGAGATGACATAGACGCTTGCAAACCTACAAACAAGCCAGGGGTGAAGCGATTCATAATGTTAGTTTGGTAAGTTGATGGTAATTTCTACAAGCACAGGAAGTTTACGAAGAGAAGATTCCACAAAGCTTTGAATATATTCTAGCAAAGTTATTAGCTATGCAACAGCATTACAAGCCACATTAGCAGAGCATGATAACAAAACGATAATTTAAAATAGATAATTCTATACAGTGATTTCTGAGATATCTGGAAAAAACAATATAGAGAAGTTATATACACATCTATTTTAATTTACATGAACTACAGATTTATTTTGGCACTACATCTGTGAGTAATTATTTTTTGATGTATTACAATCACTGGGAAATTACTGTAATTTGTTTACAAAGATTATGAATGCTCAATTTGTGCGATCGCCTCAATAATTTGTTGATAATATTCTATATTTCCATCTCTATTATAAATATCCGCAGATTTTTGGAAATCGGCAATTGCACCTTGATAATCTTCAAGCCGACGGCGGATATCAGCCCGCAGCATTAAGGCTGAAGCCCAATAAGGCTGATGTTGTAAAGCTGCGTTTAAATCAACCAATCCTGCGGTTAACTCTCCCAGCATCGCCAAACTACGACCCCGGTTATACCAATCTTCAGCCCTACTAGAGTCTATAGCTAGAGCTTGATTATAATCTTCTATTGCTCCTTGATAGTCTTGTAGAGCATAGCGAGCATTGGCGCGATCGCTATAAAATGTCGCAGATTGAGGATTTCTTTGTAATACTTGGGTGTAATCTGCAACTGCGCCCTGATAGTCTTGTTTGGCATAGCACAAAGCAGCCCGATTGTAATAAGCTTCGATCAAATCAGCATTGATTTCTAATGCTTGATTATAATCTGCCATTGCCTCTTTTTCATTTCCTAAAAAACGATGAGCATTACCCCGGTTGCAGTAAGCTTGGGAAAAGTCAGGAAACAGCCCAATTGCTTGAGTATTATCTGCGACTGCTGCGAGAAAATCTTGTAAAATTTCGTAGGCAATACCCCGGCCATAATAAGCTTCAGCTAAATTAGGATTAATCTGCAATGCCTTCGTATAGTCTTGAATTGCCCCTGGATAATCTCCTTGACTACGGCGAATTGTCGCGCGATCGCAGTATCCTTGAGCTAAATGAGGATGAAGTTGTAAAAGTCGATTAATATCATCAATTGCCCCTTGATAGTCTCCCAGAAGGCGACGAACATTAGCCCGAAAGCCGTATACTAAAGCCAAAGTGGGATTGTTTTGTAATGCCTGACTATAATCCGCCAGCGCTTGGTGATAGTCTTTTAACGCTTCCCAAACTAAACCCCGTTCGCAGTATGCTTGAACATCATCAGGGTTCAATGTCAGTGCTTGGTTAAAATCAGCTAATGCTTGCTGAAAATTTTGGAGGCGTGAATAAACAAGTCCCCGATTATAGTAAGCTTCCGAAAAGTGCGGATTAATTTTCAAAGCCTGATTGTAATCTTTGATAGCGCCTTGATTATCTTGTAGAGCATAGCGGGCATTACCCCGATTATGGTAAACTTCGGCTAAATTGGCATCTAGTTTTAAGGCGCGGTCATGTTCTGCGATCGCTTGCTGATAATCTCCTAAAATATAATAGATATTACCCCGACTGCTGTAAGCTGGGGCAAAATAAGGATGCCATTGTAAAGCTTGTTGAAAATCAGCGATCGCTCCTTGATTATCGCCACAATTGCAACGCGCCACACCCCGATTATGTAAAGCTTTAGCAATATCGCAGTTAATTTGGGTAGCTAACTGAGGACTATTTTCTATGGCTTGTTGATAATCTGCGATCGCTTGGTTGTATTTTTCTAAAGCTAAGTAGGCATTACCCCGACTGTGATAAGATTGGGCAAACTGGGGATTAATGTCTATTGCTTGATCAAAGTCAGCGATCGCCCCCTCATAATTGCCTAAAAAATAACAAGCATTCCCCCGGTTACAATATGCTTCAGCAAACTGGGGATTAATGTCTATTGCTTGATCAAAGTTAGCGATCGCGCCATGATAATCTTTGAGTTCCGCACTGAGAATTAGACCCCTGTTATAGTAAGCTTCGGCGTAGTCTGGATGTAGCTGAATCGCCTGAGTATAATTTGCGATGGCTTCTTGATAGTCCCCTTGCAAATGTTTATTAAATCCCTGTTGAAAAAATTCGTCCGCATTCATCTAAGTTTGTCTGGGTTATGACACTCCCGACACTCATTGTAAGCCGATCTTAGTGTCACATCAATTTATTGAGTTTGTTTGCGCGATCGCACGTCAAAAACAAAAATTAATAACCTCTATTGATTTTCCCACACTTTTTACAGCTATGCCTACGCTATTGATCAAGGGATGATTGATCAACGCCTGAGATAACCTATTTCCGTTAATTCACAACATCAGAAATTTATATAGTGCGTAAGTTCTAGTTTATTGTGTTAAAATTGACCTTCCTTCCATCTCTTAACTTTTGCTACATCCTGGGAAATTTTCTCGCCCACTTATTTAGATCAATAAACGTAAAATTGAGAGATATATAAAAACCTACAATATAGTCTGAAAATTGAATGGCACTAATGATAAAGGCAAATCCATTATTTGCAAGGCTTTTGGGCGTGACAATTGTCAATCCAGCAGATATTTTCCCCTTTAATGTCCTAAAATTCCATCATTTTAATACTACACACAGACCTTGTGAACTGGGATGTTTCGCCTTTTTTTAATGCCATTCAACTTTAATTAGAATTAATATTTCCATGAATTCACCGATAAACTTCACTCCACCGCGCAAATTAAAAACAAACACATTCCTCAATCGACTTTTATTTGGAGATACCTCAGTATCGCCAAAACGTTTTAAGTTACTGCAAAATTTCTCGATTGTTAGTCTCCTTTCATTTACCCTGGCTATTGCCTGGCTGACTGGGTTCTATCGTCAGAAGGCTGTAAAGAACTTAGTCAATATTAAGGAAGAAAACAATGTTATTATCACAAAAATACTTGCGAATAACCTCTGGACAGAGTATGGATCATTTCTGTTGTCTACCAAAACCCTGAGTGATCAAGAGCTAGTCGCAGACCCTAGAATTAGCCAGATTCATAGAGCTGTACTACTCCAAGTTCAAGGTTCGTCCATAGCCAAAGTCAAGATTTTTGATTTGCAAGGGCGGACTATATTCTCAACGGAGTTGGCTCAAATTGGAGATGTAGCCAAATCTCCGGCTTTTCAAGCGGCTAAATCTGGACAAGTTGCCAGTGATATTGGATATCGAGATACCTTCACAGCTTTAACTAGCAATATTGAAAATCGTCATTTACTCGCCAGCTATATTCCGATTTACGATCAGCAGACTAACAAAGAGATGCTCGGCGTATTTGAAGTATATACCGATGTTACCCCCTGGTTGCAGCAGATTGAATCAACCCAAAGCAGTATTTTTATCAGAATTTCTCTAATTTTTGGAGTCCTTTACATTGTACTCTTTGTCTTTGTCTCTAGGGCAGATGCTTTACTGAAAAAGCAATATCAAGAATTGCAAGAGTCTGAAGCAGACTATCGGCTGCAAACCACCGACTTAGAAGATACCTTGACTGAACTACAACAAGCCGAAATTCAACTCAAAGCCCTCCTTGAACGCAGCCAACTACTCAATCACCTCAGCACAGAAATTCGCAACTCTCTAGCCTTAGACAGTATTCTTGAGACTGCTGTCAACGCAGTTTTTCAGCAACTCAAAGTGGATATTTGTACCTTTGGTTGGTATCGCTGTGATCCTCAAACACCCCTGTGGGAAGTAGTGCAAGAACAGCGAAATCCCCAACTTTGCAGTTGGTTAGGTTCTTATCAACTTGAGGAATTTCCTCGGTTATTTCAGCATATCTTTGAAGATGAAATTTATACTATTGATCTCCAAAATCCAGAGGATATTCAAGATCAAGAGCTAAGAGCATTTTGTGAATCAATGAAGATTAATCTTTATCTAGCTTTACCGATTCACACCGAGGGTAAAATAGGTGCATTTGAGATGGGACGAATTGATGACAGTCTAACTTGGCAACCAGATGAAATTGAGCTATTAAAAAACTTAGCAACTCAAATGGCGATCGCTATTCAACAAGCCAACCTTTATCAAACTTCCCAGTGCAAAAGTCAAGAACTCGAACGAGCCTATCAAGAATTACAACAAACCCAAGTGCAACTAATTCAATCAGAAAAAATGTCCAGCTTGGGTCAACTGGTAGCAGGTATTGCCCATGAGATTAACAATCCAGTAAGCTTTATCTACGGCAACCTAGAACCTGTAACAGAATATATTGAAGCTTTATTAAAAATAATTCAACTTTACCAAGCCTCCTATACTACTCCTTCAAGAGAAATCATGAAGGTCATGAAAGAAGTTGATTTAGAGTTTATCATCAAAGACTTACCTAAAGCCCTTCAGTCAATTAAAACAGGGGCATTACGGATTCAGGATATTGTTCAATCTCTGCGAACCTTTTCACGCCTAGATGAAGTTGGATTGAAAGCAGTAGACCTGCATGAAAATATTGATAATACCCTGATGATTTTACAAAGTCAGTTAAATGGTCGAACAGGCTGTCCAGAGATTACTGTAATTAAGAACTATGGCAACCTACCTAAATTTGAATGCTATATTGGCTTGCTAAATCAGGTGTTTATGAATCTGCTGATGAATGCTATTCAATCCATTGAAGAACGGCAAATCATGGAGGTTGACCCAAATTATCAGGGCATAATTACTATCACTACAATGGTAGAGCCATCGGAGGCGGTTGCAATTTCGGTGCAAGATAACGGCATAGGTATGACTCTAGAGGTTAAAGCTAGGATTTTTAATCCTTTTTTCACTACTAAAACTGTCGGTAAAGGTACAGGTATGGGATTGCCCAATAGCTATCAAATTGTCAAAAACAATCATCAAGGAGAGTTATTTTTTGATTCGACTTGGGGGGAAGGTACAATTTTTACAATTCGATTACCAAAGACAAAGGTGAAAAGGTCTTCATGACCCTGCTCCCTTGCTGTCTTTGATGATGATCTCACAACATCGCGTTGCTCCCTGTTTTATGGTGGGCATTACCCACCACAGATTTTTACACCTTAAACTTTTCAGTAATTCGCTTCATAGCTTCTTCGACATTTTCCCGACTATTAAAAGCCGAAATGCGGAAGTAGCCTTCACCCGCAGCACCAAAACCAGAACCAGGCGTACCCACCACATTCACCGTTTGCAGTAGCTTATCGAAAAATTCCCAACTAGATAAATTATTCGGAGTTTTTACCCAAACATAAGGTGCATTTATCCCACCATATACAGCTAATCCGGCTGCTGAGAGTTGTTCACGAATAATTTTGGCATTTTCTAAGTAAAAACTCACTAATGCTTGAATTTGCGCTTTTCCTGCTTCGGAGTATACCGCTTCTGCACCCCGTTGGATGATGTAGGAAACGCCATTAAATTTAGTCGATTGGCGACGATTCCACAGTTTCCAGAGATCCACATCAGTACCATCAGCCGCTTTTGCTGTTAACGTTTTGGGTACAACAGTTAACGCGCAACGGGTTCCGGTAAAACCTGCATTCTTGGAGAAGGAACGAAACTCAATAGCACATTCTCTTGCACCTTCAATCTCGTATATAGAGTGAGGAATGGCGGGATCGGTGATATAAGCTTCGTAGGCAGCATCAAAGAAAATAATTGAATTATTCGCTTTAGCATAATCTACCCACCCTTGGAGATATTCCTTGGTAGCAGTTGCACCAGTGGGGTTATTGGGGAAACACAGATAAATTAAATCAACTTTCTGCGAGGGAATTTCAGCCTTGAAGTTATTATCAGCCGAAATCGGCAAATAGACTAAACCGCCAAATTCGCCTTTATCGTTGGCATCTCCGGTATTACCAGCCATCACGTTAGTGTCTACGTAGACGGGATATACAGGGTCAGTAACGGCTATAACGTTATTTTTGCCAAAAATATCAAGAATGTTGCCTGTATCGCATTTAGAACCATCGGAAATAAAGATTTCTGAAGCATCTATATCAGCGCCTCTAGCTTGAAAATCTTGGGCAGCAATTTTTTCCCTTAACCAAGCATAACCTTGTTCGGGGCCATAGCCTTTAAAGGTAGCGCGATCGCCCATTTCTTCCACAGCCTGAATCATCGCTGTGCGGCAAGCTTCTGGTAGAGGTTCTGTGACATCACCGATACCCAAGCGAATAACTTTAGCGTCAGGATTTGCTTCAACAAAGGCATTCACCCGTCGGGCAATTTCGGGAAACAGATAACCAGCTTTCAGCTTTAGGTAGTTGTCGTTAATCGTGGCCATAGTGGAATTAAAAAAACAGTCTAGATAAAACAGCTTATACCGTTTTTTTATTTTTTCTGAGTCCAGCCTCAGATCATGACACATCTATGACTACTCCACCCCAGCTATTATACAGAGTTGATGTAGACATTTGGTATGAAACGTCTCTACAGGAGTTCTGTGATCACGGATATTTAATTTTTACCAAATATCCATAACTGCTAATAGATATGTGCAGAACTCTTACAGATTCCATCAGGTTATATATCAAAAGAAGTGCTAATCATCTAAATCGTCTGTTGCAACTCTCGATAATTAGTTCTGATGATAGATTTAATGCCAAGGGCGGAATTGCTAATCTATGTCTGAACAGTAAAAATATTTACTAAATTAAAAATCATGAACATTCTTGCTTGGATTGCTTTAGGTTTAATTGCCGGTGCGATCGCTAAGGCTATTTACCCCGGAAATCAAGGTGGTGGGATTTTAGGCACAATATTACTGGGAATTATCGGCGCTTTTATTGGTGGTAGCTTGGGGGTATTTTTTAGTACAGGAACCTTTGCTCTCACGGCTCCAACTCTCAGTTTTACGGGGATTATTTTGGCGATAATTGGTGCAATTGTGGCTATTTTCTTGTGGAACTTGTTAACGTCTCGCAGTGCTGCATAATTAAATTTTTGTAATTAGTTAACCATTCACTAAATCTCTATTTAGATGAGGTATATATGGATGTAAATAATTTTCTGCAACGTTATGCTTCTGGAGAACGAGATTTTTATGAGGTTGATTTGAGTAGAGCTAATCTAGGTGGTGCAATTCTACATAAAGTTAATCTTAGTGGTGCAAATCTGAGTCACGCTAACCTAAATAAAGCACATCTCGAAGAAGCAAATCTTAGTAATGCAGATTTAAGTACAACTTATCTGACAGCAGCAAATTTAGAAGGTGCTAATTTGTCAGGCGCTAACCTACATAAAGCTGATTTGGATCGTGCCAATTTACGAGCAGCAAATTTAACTAATGCTAACCTGGAAGGAGCCAATTTTCGCAACGCTACTCTCCCCGATGGTACAGTTTCAGATTAGGTTTGTTAAAAAGCAAGATTTATCTATATTTTTTACCCAAATTGCTGCTGAAACTTCCTCAGCAGCAATTACTCATTTTTTGATTTCTAAACCTTGGCAATGGTGACATTTTGCGGTTGATTTTGATACTTGCCAAAGCGTTCTGCGTAAGTTGTTTGACATGGTTCTCCTTCTAAAAACAGCAGTTGTAAAACACCCTCGTTAGCGTAAATACGACAGTCTGCACTAGAAGCATTGCTGAATTCTAAAGTCAAAAAGCCTTCCCAAGAAGCTTCGGCAGGAGTTATGTTAGCAATAATTCCACAACGCGCCATTGTTGATTTGCCAATACAAATAACTGTAATATTTGCCGGAATCCGCAATCGTTCCAGGGAGACACCTAAAGCATAAGAATTGGCTGGAATAATGAAAAATGAGCCATCTTCATCGGTTTGCAATGCAATAGATTCTAAATTTTCAGGATTGAACCGCTTGGGGTTGACAACCGTACCGGGAATATGTCTAAAAATCCGAAAATCTGTGGGAGATAATCTCAAATCATAGCCATAGCTAGACAAACCGTAACTAATAACTCGCCTGTCTTCAATCTCACGCACTAGAGAAGTTTCAAATGGCGAAATCATTCCTAGTTTGGCTTGTTCAATAATCCATTTATCATTTTTTAGCACGTTTGACCTCTTTTTGAATAAATCTACAAAATATCAATTACAGCAGCGAATACACTTAAGGTCGATGACTGCGACGAACTTCGGTAATTTGGTCTGCTACATCTAAAATTGATTTTGGCATCTCTATTCCTGTGAGAATGATATCGATATGAGGGGGGCGTTGTGCCAGAAATTCTAAAACTTCTGTTTCGGGAATTAAACCAAAATTAATTGCTACACTTAATTCATCTAAAACTACGAGAGAATATTTACTCTCATTTACTACTTTTTGTGTATATTGCCACAACTTTTGTAATGCTTGCTCTTCAGCTTCATCTAGATGCGGTGTGTCAATACAACGAGGCAAATCACAGCGAATCCAATCTAAATTTTGCCCTAATTTAATGGGTGTATCTTGACCTTGACGAATACCGCCTTTGAGAAATTGTACTACCAATACTGGTGTACCTTGACCAGCAATTCTTAGGGATTGGGCGATCACATCAGTAAAAAAATTACGTTGTGTACTAGTAAAAACTTGCACTAGTCCTTCAACTGGATAGGGTAAGCTGAGAGATGAATTGACGCTAGAAGTTTCTAATTGGGCAACCATAGGGGAAATTAAAAAAATAGCAAAGAATTTACAGAATTTTGCAGAAAGTCCAACGAAGCATGATTGACATTTTCGTTTTTGGCATGAGATTAATGATTATACATAATTGTCTGTTAAAAATAATTGAAAAATCTGGGAGCAGCAAATGGGAAAATCCCAGTATTTAGCTATCATCTGGATTTAAGCAAAACAGATTTATATTGTAATTAATTTGACTTACACGGGAGTGAGTGGTCGTGAGATTAGTGATTTTGGGAGGTTCAGGATCGGGGAAAAGCACGCAAGCGCAAAAGCTTTGCCAAAATTTTGACCTACCTCAAATTTCTACAGGTAAGATTTTAAGGGAAGCGATCGCTAGTATGAGTGATCTAGGTAGTTATGCACAACCTTATGTCACAAAAGGCGAACTAGTTCCGGATGAAATTATGATTGAATTTATCCGTTTGCAACTCAAAAAGCCTGAACTTGATCAGGGTTGGGTATTAGAGGGTTATCCCCGGACGGCATTTCAAGCTGAGGAATTAGACTTTTGGTTGGATGATTTAGGGCAGAAGTTAGATTGGGCTATTTATTTACAAGTAGCAGAAGCTACTATGGTTCGTCGCTCTTTGAAGCGTTCTCTTGCCGATGACCAACCCGAAATTGTACAGCGCCGGGTAGAATTATTCTATGATCGCACTATTCCCATTCTAGAATATTACGACCGTCGCCGTTGCTTGTTGACTATTAATGGTGATCAATCACCAGAGTTGGTAGAGCAAAATATTTCTACTTTGCTTTCTACTCCATAGAGTTTTGAGAAGAAGCAGGGGAGAAGAAGCAGGGGTGCAGGGTGCAGGGGTGCAGGGGGCAGGGGTGCAGGGGTGCAGGGTGCAGGGGTGCAGGGGTGCAGGGTGCAGGGTGCAGGGGAGAACAAACTTACCCAAAACTTTCTTCACTTTCCCCACTCAACACTCAACACTCAACACTCAACACTCCACACTCCACACTCCACACTCAGCACTCAGCACTCAGCACTCAGCACTTTCCCCACTCATCGGTATCTGATACCCTGAAGGCAGTCTACTTGTATATAAAATTTCTGAGGCAACTCTCATGG
Organism: Nodularia sp. UHCC 0506; assembly: GCF_034931045.1. Taxonomy (NCBI): domain Bacteria; kingdom Bacillati; phylum Cyanobacteriota; class Cyanophyceae; order Nostocales; family Nodulariaceae; genus Nodularia; species Nodularia sp. UHCC 0506. Next base: position 9,838 of record NZ_JAYGHH010000010.1, on the reverse strand, counting down.
TTTGGCAGCGTCCCGATGGTCGGAAACCCGCAGAACTTCGCCCTATAAGCTTTCATGCCGGGTTTACTCGGTTTGCTCCCGGTTCTGTTCTGACAAAATTTGGAGACACTCAAGTACTTTGTACTGTCACTGTGAGTGAGGGAGTGCCGAAGTTTTTAACCGGAACTGGTAAAGGTTGGTTGACAGCCGAGTATCGAATGTTGCCTTCGGCTACACAAGAACGGCAAGCACGAGAATTGTTGAAGTTGTCTGGACGAACTCAAGAAATTCAACGTTTAATTGGACGTAGTTTAAGGGCTGCAATTGATTTTGAGGCGTTGGGAGAAAGAACACTAACTGTAGATGCTGACGTGCTGCAAGCCGATGCAGGGACTAGAACAGCCGCGATTACAGGGGGGTTTGTGGCCTTGGCTCATGCAGTATCTCAATTATTACAACAGGGTAGATTAGAGCGATCGCCTTTATGTGGACAAGTAGCAGCAATATCTGTGGGTTTATTGCAAGGCGAGCCATATTTAGATTTAAATTATCTTGAGGATTTAGCCGCAACTGTAGATTTTAATGTGGTGATGAATCAACACTTAGGTATAATTGAAGTCCAGGGAACGGCGGAAGAAGGCAGTTATAGCCGGACTCAATTAAACCAATTACTAGATTTTGCTGAAAAAGGCATCCAGCAATTGTTGATCTCTCAGAGAGAGGCGATCGCCTCCGCAGATTGGGATCAGCTGTTCATGGCCAAGTAGTAACAGCAGCAATTCTGTAAAACAGTGGCTCTGCCTTCTCTACTTGTCTCCAATTTCGGCATCATGTTAAAAGTTTCAAAAGTTAAAACAGGGAATAGTCATAAGTTGGGTATGGTATTGCTGGAAGTCGGTAATATGATCGTGAAACCATGAATAAAAAGGTGGAAATTCTCCCAGATATTTCAGTGCTAGTTGAGCGATCGCTCAATTTAATTTTGTCTAAGTTGTCAACAGCCATTGCACAACGAGGGCAATTTACTATCGCCTTGGCTGGTGGTAGCACACCTAAGCCATTGTACGAGGCACTAGCTAATCAAAAACTGCCTTGGGATAAAATTCATATCTTTTGGGGAGATGAACGTTATGTACCACCAGATCATCCCGATAGCAATGAACTGATGGCACGACGTGCATGGTTAAATCACGTTGATATTCCAGCAGCTAACATTCACTCTGTACCAACTTTGGACGGAGATCCAGTAGTATCAGCCACCAAATACGAACAGCATCTACAAGAATTTTTTAATTCTTCCTCTCACGAATTTCCGGCTTTGGATGTAGTATTGCTAGGAATGGGTGATGATGCACATACTGCCTCTTTGTTTCCTCACACCGCAGCTTTAAAAGTGCAAGATCGACTGATTACTGTGGGTAACAAAGACGGCAACCCTCGCATAACCTTCACATACCCATTTATCAACGCTGCTCGCAGTGTTATTTTTGTGGTTGCTGGTGCTAATAAACGACCAGCTTTAGCTCAAGTTTTCGCGCCTGTGGCAGATGACTTTACTTATCCATCCCGCTTGATTCAACCCCAAGGTGAGCTTTGGTGGTTACTGGATGCAGCAGCAGGTTCGGAACTTTCAACTTAACTTTCCCATTGGAGTAATTGTTAAAATCGGAAGCTAGAGTTGTCCCCTGAGCTAAATTTTGAACTGCGGGATATTTCAGCTTGTTCCTAGCCGTTGCTCACGCAGTCGCCCAGAACTAGTACTGCAAGGCGTTCGTCAAAAGTCAAAAAGCTTTGACGTTTGGCTTTTAAACCTTTTGCAAGGGTATCTATATTTACGCCATGCTGTACTAGCTAAATTTCCTCGCAACTTTTCTTTGTAGCGCTTTCTCACAGCAGAAGTGTCTACAGAGTTTTCCTTGCTTGCCAACATTATTTTATGATGATCTTGAACAAAGGCTTAAATTGATGATCGTCTGTCCTAATTGCAATCACCCCAATCCAGACGGCGCTGTGCAGTGTGAAGCTTGTTATACGCCGTTACCTACAACTAGCAACTGCTCCAATTGCGGGGCTACTGTGCAGGCTGATGCTGCTTTCTGCGGTCAATGTGGTTTTAACCTGCACTCAAATGTTGCCCCGGCTGCTGCCACCTCTGTCGCCACAGTTGCCCCTGACATCCCAGTAGAACTACCACAGTTAGTTGAACCTGACCCGTTGTTAGAACTCTTACAACCAGATGCTTTGGGAATTAACTCAGATCCCAACGCTAATCAGCCGGCTGTTCCACCCCTACCACCAACTGCAATGTCAGTGCCATTAGCAGAAGCAGCAGAAACTCCGCCCCCGGCACCAATACCTACTGTTGTTGTTCAACCTGTAGTTGCAGAACCAGAACCAGAACCAGAACCTGTTGCGGTTCCAGAGGCAGTGGCAGAACCAGAACCTGTTGCGGCTCCAGAGGCAGTGGCAGAACCAGAACCGGAACCAGAACCTGTTGCGGCTCCAGAGGCAGTGGCAGAACCGGAACCAGAACCAGAACCCGTTGCGGCTGCACCAACTCCCGTACCATCTGCTTCCATGACACAATTGCAGCAGGTAACGGCAAGATTGTTCCACGTTCAGAGCGATCGCGAAATTGAATTGCCACAAACTCTATCTGTAATTCACATCGGCAAACCCAATGACCGGATTCCCCCCGATGTCGATGTTTCAGGATTTTCTAATTCAGAAATTGTTTCCCGAATCCACGCAGATATTCGAGTTGAGGGCGATTTTCACTACGTAGAAGATGTCGGCAGTTCCAATGGTACTTACATTAATAACTCACCGTTATTACCAGGGAATCGACACCGCCTCAGACCAGGCGATCGCATCAGTCTAGGTAAGGGCGATTTGGTAACGTTTATCTTTCAACTTGCTTAACTGATAGGGTTAGTGGTAGAGGAGTTCTAAATCCTCCCTGCTCCCTACTTCTTGATCCATCCTCCAGCAGCCTCTATCATCTATCTTGGAGGATGAGCAAATCATCTACATCACACTGGCGAAGGATAACTATATTGTTCTTTGTAGCGTTTTAGCTAACCGCCTCCTTATCAGGGTGTAAACGGCTGTATTAGCTAGGAATTGTACTACTTCTACAAGTACACTAGGATAGATGAAAGTACACTCAGTGTATTTGGCGTAATTACGTTCAGGAAAGTGAACTATGCGGGAACCAGGAAAAGATTTGCACCCACATTTGACGACAGAAGCTCCACCAGCAGTTGAACGTATGGGGCTAACTTGGCTAATTACAGCAGCGATCGCAACGATTGTGTTGTGGCAAATTCCCAGTGGGGATTATATTTTATACCCTTTTAGTATCCTGGCAACTTGGTTCCATGAAATGGGTCATGGCTTGATGGCCTTGTTATTGGGGGGAAAATTTCATCAATTACAGATTTTTAGTAATGGTTCTGGCGTTGCCAGTTATAGTATTTCACGAGCCTTATGGCCAATTGGCCCAGCTGTAATCGCCGCCGCCGGTCCAATGGGGCCACCTCTGGCCGGTGCAGGTTTGATTCTGGCTTCCCGGAGTTTTTCCATAACTTCCCTGAGTTTAAAAATACTGGGTGGTGTTTTATTACTTTCAACTTTACTTTGGGTACGTTCCTGGTTTGGATTGTTGGCAGTTCCCATACTGGGGATCATTATTCTTGGTTTTGCCCTCAAAGCTCCCCAGTGGATGCAGGAGTTTGCCATTCAATTTTTAGGTGTACAAGCCTGTGTGAGTACCTACCACCAAATAAATTATTTATTTAGCTACAATGCCGGGCCGCTAGGACTTTCTGATACTGGGCAGATGCAAAAGTATTTACTTTTACCTTACTGGTTTTGGGGAGGATTGATGGCGATCGCATCTCTGGTGATTTTAGCCCAAAGCCTCCGTATTGCCTATCGTTCGGAATGAGGATTTTCGGACCCTAATTGCCGAACAACTGGAATAGTTGCCGGCTCATGACTAAGAGACTTCCAAATAAAAAAATATCCCGTCGTTTTGAGAGCAGGGGGAGAAAAGGTCATTTTAGTTGCAAAAATTTGGATCAACTTTTGTGTGGAATTCTCTAAATAAAAAGTTGTACTCCTACTGTAGCTTGAGAAAACTTTTCATACTAAAAAGCGCCCTGCTGTTGGGAGAGCTGCTTTTATTGTATATTCAGTTTTGTTTCCCTTTTGCTAGATCAAACTTGCACTTAACTAACCAGTGCTTTAGCTGCAACTTCTGGTTGATAAATCAGCTCATTGGCACAAGAACGACCCTGTTCAATATCGGCAATATTAGCAAAAGTCGTTTCGGCAATATTGTGAAGTGCTTCTTCTGTAAAAAAGGCTTGATGTCCAGTCACCAAAACATTAGGAAATGCTGTCAAGCGCTGGAACACATCATCTTGAATGATTTCTCCAGACAAATCTTCAAAGAATAAATCTGATTCTTGTTCGTAAACATCCACACCCAAAAAGCCTATTTTGCGTGACTTCAGGCCTTCAATAACTGCCTTAGTATCAATCAGCCCTCCTCGACTAGTATTAATTAACATCACCCTGGGTTTCATTTGGGCTATGGACTCAGCATTGATCAAGTGATGAGTTTCTGGCATGAGAGGACAATGTAAAGAAATAATATCAGAGTTAGCAAATAACTCAGGCAATTCTACATACTTTCCGCCCAGTTTCTCTAGTTCGGCATTGCGATAAACATCATAAGCCAGTATATTACAGCCAAAACCCTTCATAATCTGTCCCAAAATCAGACCGATTTTACCAGTGCCAATAATCCCTACTGTGCGACCATACAGATTAAATCCCAATAGTCCTGTGAGAGAAAAATTACTTTCCCGGACTCGGTTATAGGCATGATGAATCTTGCGATTCAGGCTTAAAATTAGTCCTACAGCGTGTTCTGCTACTCCATATGGTGAATAGGCAGGAACACGAACAACTTTAATCCCCAAAGCTGCTGCGGCTTGTAAATCGACATTGTTAAATCCTGCACACCGGAGGGCAATTAAGCGAGTTCCCCCCCCAGCCAGAATTTTTAAAGTTGGTGCATCAACCAAATCATGCACAAATACGCAAACAACCGGAAATCCAGCCGCTAAGATGGCGGTATTCTGACTTAAGCGGGGTTCAAAAAAAACCAACTCGTGTGGGGAGGGAGAATTTGCAGCCTCTAAAAACTGTCGATCATAGGCCTTGGTACTGAAAACTGCTATTTTCATTTTAAATCTCAGGCTGTATGCTGCATATTTTTCCAATTTATAATAGCTTGCAGATGAGAGGGGCGATCGCATCTCCTATGACTGCCAGTTATAGACTTTAGCCTGACTTTTAACAATTGCACAGCTAAAGCAAAACTTTAGAATTTAGAGAAAATTTCCACCTGAAGCCGCAATCGCAAGGGTAAAGGTTAAAATCAATTCAGCCTTTGTATTGTAGGGAATGTGTCCACACATCACTAAGAGTGCGGTTCACTGCATAAATCCTGATTGTCAGCGTCCTTATCCTCAACCTTGGGGAAACAAATTTTGTAACAGCTGTGGCGCATTGCTACAGCTGTCAGATCGTTATGTCCCTCTCCAACCCTTGGGTGCTGGTGGTTTTGCCCAAATTTATACAGTTTGGGATGAAAAAACCCAGACAGAGAAAGTCCTGAAAGTTTTGGTGGAACATTCACCAAAAGCATTGGAATTGTTTACACAAGAAGCAGAGGTTTTAATTAAGTTACGCCATCCAGGTGTTCCCAGAGTGGAAGCTGATGGTTATTTTCAGATAAATTTGCCCACTCCTAAACCGCATCTACTAGCTTGTCTAGTGATGGAAAAAATTAACGGGCAGACTTTGGCGGAAATACTCGAAAATTATCCTCAAGGATGTCCAGAGGAGTTAGTGTTAATTTGGTTTTCTCAGACTGTCAAGATTTTACAGGAATTGCACAAACGCCAAATTATTCACCGGGACATCAAACCTTCTAATTTGATGTTGCGAACTCCCTCAACCACTGTACCCTTGACTCCAGGGGAAAACAAAGTGGAACTGGTATTGATTGATTTTGGTGGGGTAAAACAATTTAACACTGCTAAACTGCGTCGAGAATCTAGTTCAACTAGGTTATATTCTTCAGGTTACAGTCCCCCAGAACAGATTACTGGTAGTAATGTGGGGACTGCGGCTGATTTTTATGCCCTCGGTCGGACGATGATTGAATTACTGACGGGTAAATATCCGCCGGAGTTAGAAGACCCCCAAACTGGGATTTTGCAATGGCGAACTCACGTTAACGTTAACCCGAAACTAGCAGATTTACTAGATGAAATGGTACTAGAAGATGTGCGATCGCGTCCAGTAAATGCGGTCATGATTCAGAAACGCTTGACTAAGATCATCCGCACATCATCGCACCCTAGTTTATTTTCCCAAATAAGTCACTCTGTTCAGCAAGCCACTACACAGGCTTCTCGTCAACTGACACTATCAATACAAGCTGTTGACCAAGCATTCAGCAATCTCACCAAAGCTATAGGTAAAACAGTTCTTTTGATAGCTCAGGCAACTTTCAAAGCTGTACAAGCTTGTTTGGCGACCATTTGGGCAATGCTGCTAACTGGTTTTGCTACCTGTATAGGTACAATAGCTGGTTTTTTCGTAGCCTATCGTACAGCTTTGGGCGACCAGGTTTCCGAATATATTTTTAGTCAGCTACCCGAATTAGCCAATGATACTCAAACTGTAATGGCGACACAAATTATGGTGTTTGTTGGCGCAGGCTTAGGTACAGCATGGGGACTGACAATATCGGGATGTTTTGGTCAAAGACGACGGTTTTTAGTCACATCGCTCATGGGTATGATTAGCTATGGGTTTAGCTGGTTAGTTTTACAACTAATTACGAACAAAGATAGCGGCGAAGGACTATTAGGAGTAATTTTAGTAGCAGTTTTTCTGCTCACGTTGAGTATAGATTTTCGTAGCCATCACGTAGTTCATGCTGTGGTTGCTGCATTTGGGACAGCCATTATTTTCGCAATGTTAATTACTGTTGGCTTTCCCACGACTGTTTTTGAATTTGCTGATCAGTCCCTCTGGTCGTCCTTATCCCTACCCATCACTTTTTTTACTTTGGTGAGTCTCTTGATGAGTTTTTGGTTGGGTGTGAGTTATTACTTGATTGTTCCTGGCTTACGATTTTTGGGATGGCGTTAAAGCAGGGAGCAGGGAGCAGGGAGCAGGGAGCAGGGAGCAGGGAGCAGGGAGCAGGGAGCAGGGAGCAGGGAGCAGGGAACTTTTTCACCTGCCCAAGACAAGATCCCCCCAGCTAAAGGTCAAAAAAGCTAGGGGGATCACATATGTGGTAGTCTATAAATGGTTCAGTATAATTAGCTTACGAAAATTATTCTAAACCCTAAATCCAGTTTTGTGTAGTCATATAAATATAATTTATCGGATTTTTATAGTTTCTTCACCACCACTTTACCGAAGAGGCAGAAGGGAAGGGGCTTGAACTGGGCAGAGTATAAGCTTTGTCTGTGTCTTTTCTCTTGCACCCTACACCCTGCAACTCTGCTTCTCTTGACCCCCGTACTCTGGCTGTAGAACAAGAGCATTTTGTTTTGAAACAGTTATCTATCATGGGAACAAGCCTGTGAGATAAAATAGAGTAATGCTAACCAATATTAAAGACTTAGCCACAAAATTAGCGCCCCGCTTAATTGAAATTCGCCGCCATATCCACGCGCATCCAGAACTTAGCGGTCAAGAATACCAAACATCTGCTTTTGTGGCTGGTGTATTGTCTTCTAGTGGTTTACACGTGCAAGAGGGTATTGGTAAAACGGGAGTGATTGGAGAATTGCCAAATAACCCTACAAATGACCGTGTGTTGGCGATTCGGACTGATATGGATGCTTTACCAATTCAAGAACGGACAAAATTAGAATATACTTCTCGGATTGAAGGTGTGATGCACGCTTGTGGTCATGATGTTCACACCACCGTTGGCTTAGGAACAGCAATGGTGCTGTCTCAAATGGCAGAGGAATTGAACGGAAAAGTCCGGTTTTTATTTCAACCAGCTGAGGAAATTGCTCAAGGGGCGAGCTGGATGGTAAATGATGGAGCGATGGAAAATGTCTCTGCTATATTAGGCGTTCATGTTTTCCCTTCCATCCCCGCCGGATCTATTGGTATCCGTTACGGCGCATTAACGGCTGCGGCTGACGATTTAGAGATTATCATTATCGGCGAATCTGGACATGGGGCGCGTCCTCATGAAGCGATTGATGCTATTTGGATTGCTTCACAAGTGATTACGGCATTGCAACAGGCCATTAGCAGGACACAAAATCCTTTGCGTCCTGTGGTATTGAGTATAGGAAAGATTACTGGTGGCAGAGCGCCCAATGTGATTGCTGATCATGTACAGTTGTTGGGAACCGTGCGATCGCTCCATCCTGAAACCCGAACTCAACTCCCCAACTGGATTGAAAATATTGTAGCTAATGTCTGTCATTCTTTCGGGGCGCGTTATCAAGTTAATTATCGTCAAGGCGTGCCGAGTGTACAGAATGATTATGCTATCACTCAATTATTACAATCATCGGCCGAAGAAGCTTGGAGTAGCGATCGCGTCCAAGTCTTACCTGAACCTTCTCTGGGTGCTGAAGATTTTTCTGTTTATTTAGAACACGCCCCAGGTTCCATGTTTCGCTTAGGTGTCGGCTACAAAGATAGAATTATTAATCACCCATTACACCATCCTGAATTTGAAGTTGATGAATCGGCGATTATCACCGGAGTTGTAACTATGGCTTACGCCGCTTATAAGTATTGTCAGTAAGTGGGCAATACCCCCCATATCCTCATACGGTAAATCCAACTAATTTTTGTACGGTTTACCCAATTTCTTTTGGTTTTCTCTGGGCTTAAATTACTTATTAGAGAGAAGAAAAAAGCCAATAAAACTTCTCCCTCAGAAATTAGAGTTTCAATAATAGCTCACATATCTGAAAACTCTAATTACCTCTAAAACTTCATGAGATAACTTAAAAGTGAATTAGAAAGTTAAGGAGAGGATTGAAATATGGCACTTATTCGTTGGGAACCATTCCGAGACATGGAAATTCTGCGTCGTCAAATGGATCAAATCTTTTCTGAAATGACCACCGATGAACGCAGTAACTCAGATATTTCCCCAGCAACCAGAACAGCTTGGGTTCCTGCCGTTGAACTGTCTGATCATGGTTCTAAGTTGCTGTTACGAGCCGAAATCCCTGGCGTAGAAAGTAAAGACCTAGATGTTCAAGTGACTCAAGATGCAGTCTCAATTGCGGGTCAACATCATTATCAAGAAAGCACAAACTCTAACGGAAAGATCCGCTCAGAATTCCGTTATGGCAAATTCCAAAGAATAATTTCTTTGCCTAGCAAAGTTCAGCATCAACAAGTTCAAGCAGACCTCAAAGACGGAATTTTAACTCTTAGTTAACCTAAGCTAGAAACAGAACAAAATAAGGTGTTCAAAGTCAGTTTTGATCAACCTCAAACAGCTACTAATAGTCTTGAGTCTAGTAATAGTAAATAACAAAGCTAACTGAGACTATATTAGCAGCGTCTGGATTGACTAAGTTTTGATATTAACCCAGCTAGGGAGTCTGCTGGGTTTTTTGTTGCTTACACAAAGGGCGAGTAAGATGCCCACTCCACAAAATTTATCATGATTTGACAGGATTTATCTAGCCAAAGTAGAGGTGAGTTTCATCACCTTGATTACCAATTAATCAGCAAATAATCACGCATTACTAAACATTCACTCCGGTTTTATTAA
>NZ_JAYGHH010000009.1:149648-151959 GCF_034931045.1 Nodularia sp. UHCC 0506 | reverse complement strand
ATATTTTTAGCTAAAACCTTGTAGTCGTGCTAATATTTACATATATGATTTCCCTTATTTAAACTTTTTAATTTAATATAAAAACTACTTATTAAATGGAATATTTAAAACGCTTTCTTGAGTATGCGCCTGAAGCGTATTTTGCTATTCGCAATACTGACGATGTAGCGGATATTGCACGCAATACGGGGTTGGCGGAATTCCGCATTCAACGAATTAAGGATCATCTGTTCTATCGCGAACACCAGTTGGATGATAGATTTGGTTACTTTGACCCTGACCCAGATATTGCAGATGCTTGGATTAGGTTACAACAAGGAAATTTTAATTCTGAAGATTTGCGACTACTTGAACACGAATACTTTGAGTCCAAGTTTGAATCCATCTTCAGAACTAATTACCGTACTGCCCATGATGCAACTGAACATTCTGGTCGTTTGTGGAATCCACCAATAATATAGTTATATTCTAAATTGAGTTAAAACTAAAGTATCCAACTTTTACAGACCACAGCATCTGTTATGGCTTTTTACGTATTAATTTTAAAAGACAGGGAGGATGAAATCGGCGTTACTTACAGCTTCGGGCCAAATGAAGGTCATTTAGGATCTTTGTGGCTAGATAAATCTAGTGGAGAAGTCAAAGAACTTCAAGAAACGCCTACTCAAAACTCACAAGCATTGTTTCAACGAGCCGCAGTCAAAGTTTGGCAACACTGGAAAACAGGGTCTTTTCCTGATAAAACGTGCTGGGCATCCTGAGAGTTTGGCATTGATAGTATATTTATTCAGGGTAGACTATCAATGCTCTGTTTTTTTTGGAAAGATGCTTAGAAATTATCGAAGTTAGCGATCGCGTTGAAAAAATCTGGATGATTTGCAGTCCATGAGGGTTAAGATGATCAAGACAAATGAGCGCTTTTGACAGGTCTTGAACTATTGCGCTCATTCAGGAACATTTTTCATGCGCCGAGATTCCATATTTTATCAACTATTTCAACAATCCCCGACTTTAATATTTGAACTCTTGACAAATCCGCCAGAAAATGCACAGGCATATCGCTTTGATTCGGTAGCTGTCAAAGAACCTAAATTTGAAATTGATGGGGTATTTTTACCACCAGAAAATGAAAGTCCGGGTGTAGTGTATTTCTGTGAAGTGCAGTTTCAAAAAGACGAAAAACTCTATGAGAGAGTATTTGCCGAATCTTCATTATATTTCTATCGCAACAGTGACAGATTTAGCGATTGGCAGGCAGTGATAATTTATCCATCACGCAGTATTGAACAAAGTAATATTTATCCCCATCGTGGCTTCCTGAACGGTAATCAGGTGCATCGAGTGTATTTGGATGAATTGGGAGATATTCGTCAATTACCTCTATGGGTAGCATTGATGGTATTAACCACTGTAGACTCAGCACAAGCACCTTCTGAAGCTAGATATTTACTTGAACGTTCCGCTTATGAAAAAGCAGAAATCGCAAGTAGCGCCATAATTGAATTAGTTACCACAATCATGGTGTACAAGTTTGAAAAATTAAGCCGCAGGGAGGTTGAAGCGATGCTAGGAATCACACTCAAAGAAACGCGAGTTTACCGGGAAATTAAGGAAGAAGGTCGGGAAGAAGGTCGGGAAGAAGGTCGAGAAGAAGGTCGAGAAGAAGGTCGGGAAGAAGGTCGGGAAGAAGGTCGAGAAGAAGGATTACAAAGAGAAAGATCGCTCATTCTGCGCCAACTAACTCGACGAGTGGAAGAATTACCTCAAGATGTGCGTCAGCGTATGGAAACTCTCTCTTTAGAACAATTAGAAAATCTGGGGGAAGCCTTGCTTGATTTTAGCAGTATGGCTGATTTGCAGTCCTGGTTAGGCTAGACAAGGCCGCAAGGCGGAAGTCAAAAGTCAAAAGTCAAAAGTCAAAAAGCTTGTTCTATAGGCTTTTGATTTATTTCAAATGGTTTATTTCCGCCGTGCTGTACTAGCCTATTGATGGTTAGAAGTTCTCGAAGTTAGCGATCGCATTCTTCATCTTATCCACAACTTCACCCACAGGGATAGCTCCCAACTCTCCAGAAGCACGGGTACGGATACTCAAGCTGTTGGATTCCACTTCTTTGGCTCCGATCACCGCCATAACTGGGATTTTTTGCTTCTCAGCATTGCGGATGATTTTACCCAAGCGATCGCCACTAGTATCGACTTCTGCACGGATACCCTCAGACACCATTTTTGCTGCTACTTCTTTGGCAAAATCTAGCTGTGCTTCACCCACTGGTAACAATCTCGCTTGTACAGGTGCTAACCATAAAGG
>NZ_JAYGHH010000009.1:134701-149608 GCF_034931045.1 Nodularia sp. UHCC 0506 | reverse complement strand
ATCACCAGCATACTCTTCAATCAAAATCCCAATCAACCGTTCTAGAGAACCAAACGGCGCGCGGTGAATCATTACAGGACGTTGGCGGGAACCATCTTCAGCCACATATTCCAAATCAAAGCGTTCTGGTAAGTTGTAATCTACCTGAACAGTTCCTAATTGCCATTCCCGTTCTAAAGCATCACTAAAGATAAAATCTAGTTTAGGTCCATAAAACGCCGCTTCCCCAATCCCTTCAAAGTAATTCATTCCCAACTTTTCTACAGCGCGGCGAATTGCACCTTCGGCTTTATCCCAAACTTCATTAGAACCAATATACTTATCACTGGCTGGATCACGGAAACTGAGTCTAGCTTTAAAATTCTTCAGTTGCAGACTCTTAAACACCGACAAAATCAAGTCCACCACGTTGAGAAATTCACTGTCTAGCTGTTCAGGAGTCACAAACAGGTGGGAATCATCTACAGTAAAACCGCGCACTCTGGTTAAACCACCCAATTCTCCTGATTGTTCATAGCGGTAAACAGTACCAAATTCCGCAAATCTAATTGGTAATTCCCGGTAAGAACGTAACTCACTCTTGTATATTTGGATATGGAAGGGACAATTCATCGGCTTGAGGACAAAACCCTGCTCTAAAGCTGCGGCTTCCTCATCATCCGACATCAAAGGAAACATATCTTCCTTGTACTTCTGCCAATGTCCAGAAGTTTTAAATAAATCCACTCTCGCAATATGCGGTGTTACTACAGGTAAATAACCCCGTTTAAGCTGTTCTTTCTTCAGAAAATCTTCTAACACACTCCGCAACAAAGTACCTTTAGGAGTCCACAAGGGTAAACCCGGACCCACTTGCTCGGAAAATATAAATAATCCCAGTTCCTTACCGAGTTTACGGTGGTCTCTTCGTAGCGCTTCTTCTTTGCGCCGCTTATACTCAGCCAGTTGTTCTGGACTTTCCCACGCAGTCGCATAGATGCGTTGTAACTGTGCCTTGGTTTCATCCCCACGCCAATAAGCTCCAGCCACACTTTCTAATTCAATAGCTTTAGGATTCAATAGGCTGGTATTTTCTACATGAGGCCCGGCACACAAATCCCACCATTCATTGCCCAGATGATAAATTGTGATCGGTTCTTGTTTAATATCTCCCAGGATTTCGAGTTTGTAAGGTTCCTGAATGGCCGAAATCCTAGCTTCGGCCTCTCCTCGGCTGACTTCTTCCCGAATTACCGGCAATTTGCGATTAATAATCTTCACCATCTCTTTCTTAATGGCTTTCAAATCATTTTCGCTAAATGGTTCTGGACTATCGAAGTCGTAGTAAAAACCGTTTTCAATCCAAGGACCGATTGTAACTTGCGCTTTAGGAAACAGCTTTTGTACCGCCATTGCCATTACGTGGGAAGCTGTGTGGCGAATCTGCTTTAATGTTTCCGATTCGCTGGTACGTGGTAAATAAATTTTTTCGGGTTGTTCTGATGGACTGAGATTTGAATTTGGCGACATCGGTTGCTGAACCATGAGCGAAGTGATTGCAAAAATATAATTTTAGTTGTTGAAGCTGTGAAAAATCTACCAAGGACTGGGAAGAGGCAGAGGGGGAGGGAGCAGGGGAAAGAAACTTACTCTTAACTCTTAACTCTTAACTCTTAATTCAGCACTCTTCAGTCTGCTTCAAATATAACGAGTTTACTGGCTTTCATTACTGCCAAGTTGACTTTAATATTTCTCTGGAATTAATGCTTATTCTCATAAACCGCAGCAGATGAGTGCTAAGGACTCAGACCCATACTAGGGAATTATGCAAAATTGCCTGGCTATACATACGGTGAGCTACGCTAACGCCCTGCCAGCAAGATTTTTGCGTTAAATGTCTGTACAGCTTGTTTATCTATTTTAAATTTTAAATAAACCTTACGGTAATTATAATTTTAATCTATTTCGTAATCATTACTACAGATTTTTCCACAATCTATCTGAGGAGAGAGTCTAGAATAATGTTAAAAATTGTAAAAAATGTTAATATTTTAGGGGAAGTTAGAAATATACTTTTTATTTATGCGAGACTCGAATATACCAGGGGCTGAGATGCTGAAAACGGTATTAGAACCTCTGCTGGAGGATTTTAATTATTGGTTTGCGCGATCGCGCGAATTGTTAGAAACCGGGCAACTCTCATTTATGAGTCAAGAAGAGCAATCAGATTTACTTTTGCGAATCAAGCAAGCGCAAGAGGAGCTAAACGCCGCAAAAATGCTATTTACCGCCACGGATGGACAAGTCGGTATTGAGATGACCACCTTAATGCCCTGGCACAGATTGGTAACAGAATGCTGGAATGTATCAATGCGCTTTCGTCAGTCACTAGAAGTTTAAGAGTACGCCTTGGTCGATTTTTTGCAGTCTGATTGGCTTTACAAGTCGCATTAAAGATTCAAAATCCTTAACATTATTTTTATTAATAAATAATGTATCCCATGCTACTTTAGTTTGAATAGATTAACAAATTTTTCCATAACAAGTATAAGCGCATCAATGGTGCGTGAAATATTTATCTTTGCCGACTCTCATAATATAGGCGAAGCAAACGGCCACCGAATAAAGTTTTAAAACTTGCTGCTCTTAGAGGAAAATCCGATGTTACACCTACTTTACATTCTGGCTTTTACAATTCTGGCTGTTTTAGCCGTAGCTAATTTAATTCGCAACTTGATTATGTTCAGTTTTGATCGGGAGCGTGTTTATCCCGGTAAATATTCATCAACAGATAATCAAGGCTATGTCTCTTCCAGAAAACAATTTATTCCTCACCCAGAATTATTAGATAACGCGGGTAATTTAATTAAAGAACCTTTGTTAGTAATGCGTTCAGTCAACGTTGAGGATGCTCGTCAACAGTTAGATGCTCTTTATGAATCTTCTCCAGGACAGAAAATCGACCGTCAAGAAGAGGCTTAATTTTTGAAATTCATAATTTGGTATTTGTAGTATTGGGGGTTTAGTCATGAACCCCTATTATTGCTGAATATTAGCTTCATATTCGGGAAACCAATTTTCGTCTAAGATTTGTTCTAAGGAACCAATGGGTATGAGGGGAAATAGGTCGATCATCAGTTGAGAGCGATCGCTTGCTTCTTTTCTCGCTTCTTGATAACATTGATCGAATATTTCTAAAATATAAGGTTTTAAACTAGGACTATCTTTAAGTTCATCTGTTATCTGTCTGCGGAATGTCCTAATTTCCCCTTTCCAATGTCCTTGATTACGTTCTCTCTCGGTATCCCAACACTTAAGTTTTAGTAGATGTTCCAGAAGCTTAATCAATAAACTTTTAATTGCGCGCTTCTGACTTCTCCCCATATTTTCTAATTCTTCTAACAAATTATCTAAATCAACCGCAGCAAACTGTCCCGTGCGAAGTTGGTTGATAGTTGTCCTCACCCACAGATAATAATCTTGGTCATATAAGGTTTGAGTTGCTGGTTGTATTATTGGTGTCACCATAAACTAGCTCTACTCCTACTCTTTTTGAGAAATGCTCAATTCTGACTCTCTGCGCCTGGTGCGTGAGATAGGGGTTTATTTATACACCCCTATAAAATCCCCTGATTACGCTTCAATCACCACCCGTAGATTACCCCGTTTTTTCACAACGCGACAAGCTGTTGTACTTCCAGAGCGCTCAAACTCTAAATCTAGGATAGTAGCGCCTACTTTCAAATTATGGAGTGATAGAGAATTAATTGATTCTGGTAAAGTCGGATGAATAATTCGTAAGCAATTATTTTGAGCATCAGGGACTAAATTAACTACCATTTGCAGCAGTTGAAATATAGTACCAGTCGCCCAAGCTTGTGGTGTACAAGCTACTGGATACTGTACAGGCGCATGGTCTCCATTGCGTTCATAACCGCAGAAAAGTTCTGGAGGACGTTGATATGGTTGTTGACTAGTCATATCAAACAAACCTTGGAAGACTTCTAAAGCTTGATCAATTAAACCGAGCGATCGCAATCCCATTGCAATGAGAGAATTATCATGAGGCCAAACCGAACCAATGTGATAACCCATGGGATTATACGCTGGTGACAAACTGCTCAAAGTCCGAATCCCCCAACCATTAAACATATCTGGCGCGCGCAACCGTTCCGCCACACTGTAGGCCTTTTCCGGTGTGAAAATTCCTAAATTCAAACAGTGACCAGGATTAGATGTAATACTTTCCACTGGTTTACCATCGCCATCCAAAGCCAAAGCGCAGAAATCTTGGTCTTTAATCCAAAAATCTTGATTAAAACGCACCTTCAGGTGTCTCGCCTCATCTAGCCAACGTTCTGCTAAGTCTAGCCGCTTCTTCATCTTAGCAACTTCTGCTAGTTGAATTTTGGCTGCATAAACATAAGCTTGTACCTCGCTCAAAGCAATGGGACCAGTGGCTAACTCACCCTTATGGTCTACAATGCAGTCGCCAGAATCTTTCCATCCTTGGTTAGCCAAACCCCGTCGAGATTTACAGTAATAAGTCAAATAACTACTGTGTTGGAGATGACGGTCAATCCATTCCATCGCTGCTAAAGCATTTGGCCACAGCTTCTCTAGAGTTTCTTGATCGTGAGTCCAAGCGTAATATTCAGCATACAACATCAACCACAGGGGAGTTGCATCAACAGTGCCGTAGTATGGTGTATGGGGAATTTCTTCACACCGCGCCATTTCCCCAAACCGTAACTCGTGTAAAATTTTCCCTGGTTCTTCTTCGCGCCAATCATCCTCTGTTTTACCTTGGTATGACGCTAATATCATCAAGGTTTCTTGAGCAATTTGAGGATTTAGCATCAGAGTTTGAGAGGCTGTAATTAATGAATCTCTGCCAAATAACGCTGAAAACCAAGGAACACCGGCGGAAACAGTCTTATACTTTCCAAAAGACTGACGCAACAAATACATATCTTGTTCAGCACGCTCAATTACACGATTAAAGAGACTTTTATCTGATCTAATTTGTGTAATTTGCTGTATCCATTGTTGCTCTTCCATCAACTCAGCAGCTTTGGCTTGTACTAAAGTGAAAGCTGCACTGACTTTAGAACTTGGTTGATTGTTGGTCAACATATTGACTCTATAACCAAGCTTTTGGGTTTCGTGAGAAGCTAACTCCAACTGCCAAATAGCTGTATAACCTTGGAAATCGTCTGGTTGGCGATACTGAAATTGGATACGAGATTCCATTAATAAGCCATCCAAACCTTGATAAGCTAAGGTTAAGGATTCTTGATTTGTGGATTCTACTGAACGTAAAAGTCTACCCCGTTGTTCTCTCTTAGCACCACGAACTTCAAATAAATCCACAAAATCGGCATCGAAGCTGATACTTAATGCAAAGCTAACATTTGTGGTGCTGTAATTAGATATTTCAATTTCTTCAAATAGCGCCCCATTGAGGACAAGTTCTCGACGAATACCGATAGTTTCAGCCTTTAATTGTTCGTCAATATTCGGGTTAGTACATAAAACGGAAATGGAAAAACCTTTTTCAGCAGTACTGCTCAAAAGAATAGGCGATCGCCCGGCAATTTGCAACTCTAGACGACTGAGAAATCTGGTGTCGGCGCAAAAAAGTCCCACATTGGGGTTTCCATCTTTTAAGGAACAGCCAGAAATGTTCCCCATTGTATCTGTCACTAAAAATAAATCATCATCTTTAACCGTGAGAGTTGGCTGTGGTCTTTCGCTGACAACACAAGGCCATTCCGGTATAGGTAATTGTGCTGCGGGAGTAAAAGTTTTGCCATCTAGAGAAAATGTTTCTGGGGTCGTGAGTGTATCCGGTGTCATGAGCGCAAGTTCCTTTTTCCAGGTATATATCAATGAGGCAAACAGGTGAAAGTGCTTTTAACAGGAGGTTTCAGTGTTTTATGATTAAATTTAAGATGCACAAATTTTCAACAAAATCCAGACAAAAAAATTGATCATAAATCTTTACCAGATTATATTTTCTATATTTAAAGTCAAGGCGGAAAAATGGTGATTTTCAGCTAATTTATCTAACTCTAAACCTTCTCAGACCTCATGGAAAGAGAATACTTAGCCAAGATGCTAAAGTTGCAAATACTGATAATTTTGTTTAACTATGAAGTCCAGCAATCCTATAAAATTGGTTGAATAATTTTTGTATCTAATTAAACAGCTTTTTGTAAATAATTGCTGCAATTAAATAGATAATCATAATTATTAAATTAAAGTATAAAAGCTGCAAACATTGGATTTATAATTATTATTACCACTTATTTGATGAAATTTTTCCATTGTGGCATTCAAAGTAAATCATATATTTGTAGAGGTTAAATTAATTGCAAGTATAAAATTAAAAAGAAATGAACTAACGTCAATAAATTGGAATTTAGCCAATGAGAAAATGCCATAAAATTAGCAAAGTATAGATACTCAAATATTATTTGCCAAAAGTTGATAAAATTAGCGAATAAAAGCATTTGTAACGGGCTGATTTTGCCTTCATGGGCGATTTTAGGTAAATACACGGTAGCGAAACTTGATAGTAAAGCTGCCTGTTGAATGTATATTGGGCTTAGTAGTCTATAGTTTTAAATGTGATGTTGCCAACAAATGAAACAAAAACAACTTCAAAATAAATATCAAAACAAATGTAGTAAAACACTTCCATATTCCAGATATAGACCAATGAATGTACTATGTTTTATTAATCTAGTTCTGGAAATTTTGCCACCACCGTCACTACCTTTGTGAAGAGTGTTGTTCAAGATTCTTTACATATTTCAACTGTCTGCTGCACTTGAGAGTCCGTTGTAATTTGTACAATGCAGCTATGACTTGAATCTTTTTTGTGATTGGGCTTTTCTTTAACGATATTCATGAGCATTTCGTCTTCCGTGCTGAGTGATCTGCTACAATCTATAACTTACCTGCGACCCCAGCTATACTTCAAGGCTTCACTTACAGCCCTTTCCCACGCGATGGAAGATCAGGTTTTGGCTGCAACTTTGGAGCAGCCTTTGGTAATTGCTAGCTTCCAACGAGAGCGATACTATCGCCAAGAAGCTCATCGCTATCAGCGTTTGGCTCTGCGTAGTAATCAAATATACGTCTTATCCGCACCAGAAACAGACTTTGCCAACAGTTCGGAATATTATGAAAAGATAGCCTTTGAGCCAGAAGATGCCTTAAGTCAAGAATGGCATTTGGTGGTAGTGGCTGATAACTATGCTACTTGCTTAGTGTGCCGGGAAAGCCTGGGTTCCATTGCCAAAAACCAGCAGCTACCAGAATTTACTCCTAGTCTCGATATGGACACGGCGCGGAGGTTTGAGGGAATCTGGACATCAGAGCGGGGAGTGAGTCTGAAAGCGGCTGATTTGCTATTAAACAGGATTTTGGTTTATAGACCAGACCTGGGAGACAAAATTAAACAGGCTCGCCAGAGGTTTGGGATTGGGGAAACTAGAAAATATTCCCCAGCACAACCAATTACTGAATTTGCTTGTGATATTGATACTGACCCCTTTGTGCAGCGCTTGGTGACTTATCTGCAAGCTAGCCAGTATAAATTGCATAAAGCCTATCGTTCGATTACTGCCCAAGCACGAAAAGAGCGTTTAGTCAACTCTATTAGTACAGCCATTAGGCGATCGCTTGACCCCCACGAAGTCCTACAAGTAGCTGCACAAGAACTAGGACAACACTTAGGGGCTAGTCGTTGTTTAATCTATCGCGCCCAAGTTACAGATGCCCAGGCACAGATTAAACATGAGTTTTTGATTCCTGGGATTTTACCTGTGGGTGGGCAA
Organism: Nodularia sp. UHCC 0506; assembly: GCF_034931045.1. Classification (NCBI taxonomy): domain Bacteria; kingdom Bacillati; phylum Cyanobacteriota; class Cyanophyceae; order Nostocales; family Nodulariaceae; genus Nodularia; species Nodularia sp. UHCC 0506. The sequence continues at coordinate 141,782 of NZ_JAYGHH010000009.1, read as the reverse complement.
AGTTGGCAATTAGAAGAAAATCATTTATTTCAAGAAGCAATCCAAAACGGTGAGGGCGTTTGTGTTGCTGATACGCTGAGTGATCCTCGTGTTACCAAATCCAAAAAACTATCCGCAATTGCCCAAAAATTTGCCATTCGCTCTTGGTTAATTGAACCAGTCTTATTTCAAGGACGATTGTTAGGCATAGTAGAATTGCATTATTGCAGTGTACCGCCCCACGAATGGCAACCAGGAGAATTAGATTTGGTGAAGGCGATCGCCACCCAAATGGGCGCAGCGTTAATTCAAGCCGAGTCCTACGCCAACCTAGAAGACCTCAACCAGCAGTTAGAAGCCCTAGACCGCACCCGCAGCAACTTAATCGCCATTACAGGACACGAACTCCGCACGCCCCTATCAACAATTCAGGTGTGCTTAGAGAGTCTGGCGACTGAACCGGATATGCCTTTAGAGTTGCAGCAAGTAATGTTGAGTACTGCACTTTCCGACTCAGAACGAATGCGGAAACTAGTGCAAGATTTCCTCACCCTGTCTAACTTAGAAAGCGGCAGAGTAGAATGGCATCCAGAATCCCTGACTTTACAAGAATGTGTGGATTTAGCCCTCAGCCGACTTCGCACCCGTTCCTCAGCCGAGAAACCCCCCCAAGTCAAAACTGAAATTGCCGAAAATCTACCTTTAGTGAGGGCTGATGGAGATTGGCTAGTGGAGGTAATCGCCAAACTGATCGATAACGCCTGTAAATTTACACTACCTGAAGGCAAGATTATAATTACAGCCACCCAAAACAGCAATCAGATGGTAGAGGTGATTGTGGCTGATACTGGACGTGGTATTGAACCCAATCGTCTAGAAATCGTGTTTGACCGCTTTTATCAAGAAGAAGGAGCATTGCGGCGGACAACTGGCGGGACGGGCTTGGGATTGGCAATTAGCCGTCAAATAGTCACTGGCTGGGGTGGTGAAATTTGGGCAGAATCCAATGGTAAAGACCAAGGTAGCCAGTTTCATTTCACTGTTCCTATCGCTCAAATCAGTCATGAAGAGAAGCGACTAAAAGTCAAGAGTAATTCGTAATTCGTAATTCGTAATTCGTAATTCAGAATTTCTGAGTATTGATCACTAATGACCAATGACTAAAAACTGTTACAGTCTATGACGCGATCGCAACATGATCCTGTTGGCAGTGTTAGGATGCCCTAAAAACGTTGAGAGAGAGACACCTTTATGGCAGAAACACTTTCTGGACAAACTCCGCTATTTGGTGGTAGCACTGGCGGGTTGCTGACCAAAGCAAAAGAAGAAGAAAAGTACGCGATCACTTGGACAAGCCCCAAAGAGCAAGTTTTTGAAATGCCTACAGGTGGTTCGGCCACTATGCTCAAAGGCGAAAACCTGCTATACATAGCTCGTAAAGAACATGGTATTGCATTGGGCGGTCAACTCCGGAAGTTCAAAATCACAGATTACAAAATTTACCGGATTCTACCCTCTGGAGAAACCACTTTTATTCACCCGGCTGATGGTGTCTTCCCAGAAAAAGTTAATGCAGGACGCGAAAAAGTACGTCATGTACCTCGCAGCATTGGGGAAAACCCTAGTCCCGCAAAACTTAAGTTTAGTGGTAAAGCTACCCACGATGCTGACGTTTAGACGCTAGTACCGCCGTGGAATCAAAAGTCAAAAATCAAAAGTCAAAAGGCTTTTGGGGATTTTGAACTTTTGGAAATAGTATACCTATTTACGCCGTGCTGTACTAGGTGTTGGGGAGTAGGGAGTAGGGTGTAGTGAATCAGGAAGGGGACAGATTTTAATGTCCAATTCCCCATTCCCCATTCCCCATTCCCCATTCCCTATTCCCCCATTTCCTAAATTCTATGATGTTCCCCGATTTTTCTGATTTTTCGCAGCTAGCTTTACAAGGTAATTTTGTCCCGGTATATCAGGAATGGATAGCAGACCTAGATACACCTGTGTCAGCTTGGTATAAAGTTTGTGCTGGTCAGCCTTATAGTTTTTTGCTGGAATCGGTGGAAGGTGGGGAAAAAATCGGACGTTATAGTTTACTCGGTTGCAATCCGCTATGGATTTTATCAGCTCAGGGTGACACCACAACCCAGACACATCGAGACGGTTCCCAATCTGTATTTACAGGCGACCCCTTTACAGCTTTAGCGGAGTGTCTGGAACCTTTTAAACCAGTGACTTTACCTCAACTACCGCCAGGAATTGGGGGATTGTTTGGATTTTGGGGCTATGAATTGATTCGTTGGATTGAGCCACGTGTGCCAATTCATTCACCTGATGAGCGTAATATTCCTGACGGATTATGGATGCAGGTAGACCACCTGCTGATTTTTGACCAGGTGAAGCGGAAAATTTGGGCGATCGCTTACGCAGATTTACGTAACCCAGAAGTGAATTTGCAACAGGCGTATGAACAAGCGTGCGATCGCGTTACTCAGATGTTGTGTAAGTTATCTTTACCAGTATCACCGCAAAAAACTATTTTAGAATGGACTCCCCCAGGAACGCAGAATGTCGGGGGAATAGAGGAATATACCAGTAACTTCACTCGCCCAGAATTTTGCGCCAGTGTGGAAAAGGCTAAAGAATATATTAAAGCTGGCGATATTTTCCAAGTAGTAATTTCCCAGCGTTTATCAACAGAATATACAGGCGACCCCTTCGCCCTTTATCGTTCCCTGCGCCAGATAAATCCTTCGCCTTACATGGCTTTCTTTAACTTCCAAGATTGGCAAATTATCGGTTCCAGTCCAGAGGTGATGGTCAAAGCCGAACGGGATGCAGATGGTGGGATATTAGCCACAGTCCGCCCCATTGCGGGTACACGTCCACGGGGTAAAACCACGAAGGAGGATGAAGCTTTCGCAGAGGATTTACTCCAAGACCCCAAGGAAACTGCGGAACACGTGATGTTGGTTGATTTAGGGCGGAATGATTTGGGGCGGGTTTGTGAAAGTGGTAGTGTCAAAGTTGATGAATTAATGATCGTTGAGCGTTATTCTCATGTCATGCACATTGTGAGTAATGTGGTGGGTAAGTTAGCACCAGATAAGACTGCTTGGGATTTACTCAAGGCTTGTTTCCCTGCGGGGACGGTGAGTGGTGCGCCTAAAATTCGGGCGATGGAAATTATCAATGAGTTAGAACCGAGTCGTCGGGGTGTTTATTCTGGTGTCTATGGTTATTACGATTTTGAAGGACAATTAAATAGTGCGATCGCCATTCGCACAATGGTATTGCAGAATAATACTGTAACTGTCCAAGCTGGTGCAGGTTTGGTGGCTGATTCTGAACCGGAAAAGGAATATGAAGAGACTTTGAATAAGGCTAGAGGTTTGTTGATAGCAATTCGTTGTTTACAGTGATGTATGCTGAGTTAGAGGCGTTAATTAGGCAATGAAACTATGAGCGTTGTGATTTCAGACGATATATTACAGACAATCCAAATGTCTGACACTGAATTGCTGACTATTAACAATTACTAATGAGGAATTCCAAATGGTTTCCTATCTGGGAACGGAAATCTTTAAGTGAACCCTGAAACTCTAACTGTCCCTGCTCTAAAAGAATAATCGCATCGGCACAACCGATGACTTTAGGACGATGACTAATTAAAATAGTGGTTCTTCCCTGACGATGGTATAATAAACTTTTTAACACTTCAGCTTCAGTCACCGGATCAAGATTGGCGGTGGATTCGTCCAAAACCAGAATCGGAGGGTTGTTAACAATAGCTCTAGCGATCGCCAAACGTTGTTTTTGTCCTCCCGAAATATTGGCTGCAACTGCTCCTAAAACGGTGTCATATTGTTCAGGAAATTGGCTGATAAACTCATGGGCGTGAGCAATTTTACAAGCCGAAACAATCTGCTCAAAAGTAATATCTGGCGCACCTAAACGGAAGTTATCAACAATTGAGCGATGAAAAAAGAAGCCATCTTGAGGTACGAGTACCACCTGTTGACGCAAACAATCGAGGGGTAAATCTTGCAAACGATATTCTCCAAAAGCAATCTCACCAGATGGTAAAGGATACAGTCCTGTGAGGATTTTGGCTAAGGTACTTTTACCACAACCCGACTTCCCAATTAAAGCCACTACCTTGCCCCCTGGAATAGTAACAGAAAGGTCTTCTAGTAACTTTACCCGCCCAGGATAGTGAAAATTAAGGTTACAGCATTTTATATCGGCTTGGGGGTCAAGGGTAACAGATTGCTTCAACTCATCTCCTTGATTTTCTGGAGTATATTCAAACAATTCTGCCAACAATTGGGTAATCGCCTTTACCTGTGTCCAGTCACTGACAAATTTAACTAAAGTGCTAGTTAAAACCAAAAAACTTTGTTGTAAGCCGTAGATAGCAATTAATTCACCGATGGTTAACTGTTCAGCAAACACCAGCCTACTGCCATACCAAAGTAAAACTACTGTCCCAACTCCCGCCACCGATTGAGAGAAAACATTATTAACAATGCGAATTTGAGCCGTGCGGAAGTTTAACTTAAATTCTTGGTGAAAGCGATGTTGGATTTCCTGCCATAGATAGGGTGCAGTGGCTGTGGTTTTGACAGTTAATGCACCATTAAATGACTCGGCTAATAATCCTGCATTTTCTCCTGCCACACTAAAGGAACGATTCGTAGTCTGGCGAATGGTCTTTTGAAAAGCAAGAGTAGATAGAGTCATTGCCCCGCCAATTGCTAGGACAACTAGAGCCAGTTGCCAGCTATAAACCACAACAAAACTTACCGCCACTAAACCCGTAAAAACCTTGATGGGTAAGTCAATCACCAGTTGAGAAACTAAAGCATTGATGCGTTGAATATCCGAGAGACGACGAATAGCCGTGCCACTGAGACGAGCTTCATGGAAAGACAAAGGTAAGTGCAGAACCTGCTGCCCAAATTCGAGCTTCAGTCCTTTTTGTAGTTCTTCGGCAAAGGATACGACAAAATTTGATTGTAATAATGTCAAAAAACTGTTGATGATTGAGAGAAAAATTACACCAAGGGCAACTAAGGTTAATTGATCTACTGCTCCCTCAACTAAAATACTATCGGTGAGGTACTTTAGCAGGAGGGGATTGGCTAATGCTAGTAACCCAACGGCTAAATTTAGGGGTAACAACTTCCCTAAAATCCCTCGAAACGACCACAACCGCTTAATTAAATTATCAAAGGGATGAATTGGCTCTTCGTCTACTTGAGCAGAAAAACGAACAGGATCTGGTTCTAACAACAGCATCATAAAGCCTTGCCAACCCTCAATTATCTCTTGACGTTCTAGGTGACGAATCCCCATAGCCGGGTCAGAAATAACGTATTTATCCCCTTCTTTCCCGTACAAAACTACATAATGGTAGCCTTTCCAAAAGATAATCCCAGGAAGATTAAATTCATCGAGTTCGTCTAAAATATCTGGTGCAGCTTTGATAGCAGTAGGGATAAAGCCTAATTCTTGCGCTCCATACTTCAACCCCAGCATGGTTGTCCCGCCTCGCTGAGTTCCCACCACTTCCCGAATCCGGTTAATTCTCAGATTGCGCCCATAATGCTTGGCAACAATCGCCAAACTCGCTGCTGCACAATCTTCCCCACTCTGCTGTCTAACCCATTGATATTTCATGGAGTATTCTTAATTGCGATGGCTAATCGTTCATTACCAGATGTTCTAAATTCCCATGAACACTATATATTTGTATGAGAAAATCAACTAGCGAGTTATTAAACCCGCTAATTGATTTTTTGGCATTTATTGGTTTGCGACTTTGTAAGTACCTGCACTCAATTAATTACCTACTTTTCAAAGCTGAGATATTTGTCTGTCAGTCACCCTGGGGAATGGTAGCAGGCAATTAATTCTCTTGAGTTACTTAGTTGACTTCTAATCAGTAACTATTCAATGCTAGGCAGCTTCAGATTTAATGTTAATGATTTCTGATGTAGAATTAGTGCTACAAAGAATATTACAGTCGTAAAGGTTCCTCTCAATACCACCGCAGACAACTTCTAACTCAAGGTCATTGAGTTCTTGGTATTTAGAGGGTTTGTTGTTTTCTTTTTTAATTTTAGACATCGGTATAACCTCATAAGGTAGTTGATTTTTTAAAGCAACTGCTGAAAAGCTAGAAACTTTTGAGTCAAATATAACTTGAATTATTCGAGGAACAACTAACATTGAGACAAAATGAATACTGATTGAGACAAAATGACGCGAGTTCGACGAAAATCATTTGACCCCTCTCCAAACCTCTCCCCGCAACGGGGAGAAGCTTAAAAGCTTAATTTTATGTTGCTAATGAGTGGCTAGAATGCCCCTATCCGCGTGGGAGAGGTTCAATGACTGCTACGTCGTCACGCTGCGCTAAACAAATTCACGTTAAAATGATTGTTTTTTGTCTGGTTGACTGACAAGCCCCTTGAAACCTACACTTTACAGTAGATTGAGTTGCAAGAAGTAAAACCCAACAAAATGCTTGCTGCTGTTTGGTTAATCTGCGAGAACACTAGTACCGCAGGGCGGAAGTCAAAAGTCAAAAGTCAAAAGTCAAAAAGCTTATAAAATGGGCTTTTCATCGATTTTGAATGGTCTGTTTATTTACGCCAACTTGTACTAGACGCTCGTTTATTAAATACTATATATTTATATGGAAGAACCAACTAGCAAGTAGTTAAACCCACTAATTGATTTCTTTGAATTTATTTAGTCTTGACTTGATATTTTACTTTTGGTCTTCTGCCTTTCTTCAGTCAGTAACTATTCAATGCTAGGCAACTTCTGACTTAATATTAATGGTTTCTCGAGCATGACCGTTATCGTTCTCCAGACCCCAAGTTCCTAGGCCACTACCACCGCAGACAACCTCTAACTCAAGGTCATTGAGTTCTTGGTATTTAGATGGTTTGTTGTTTTCTGTTTTAGTTTTAGACATCGGTATAACCTCATAAGGTAGTTGATTTTTTAAAGCAACTGCTTAAAAGCTAGAAGCTTTTGATTCAAATATAACTTCAATTATTTGAGGAACAACTAACATTGAGACAAAATGAATACC
>NZ_JAYGHH010000009.1:133296-134676 GCF_034931045.1 Nodularia sp. UHCC 0506 | reverse complement strand
AAGCTAGAAGCTTTTGATTCAAATATAACTTCAATTATTTGAGGAACAACTAACATTGAGACAAAATGAATACCGATTGAGATCAAATGATTGTTTTTTGTCTGGTTGACTGACAAGCCCCTTGAAACCTACACTTTACAGCAGATTGAGTTGCACGAAGTAAAACCCAACACTCTGCCTTCTGCCTTCTGCCTTTCTTCAGTCAGTAACTATCAAATGCTAGGCAACGTCTGACTTAATATTAATAGTTTCTGGAGCAGAAACATCGCTGTCGCAGATATTTATTACTGCGCCACCGCAGACAACTTCTAACTCAAAGTCATTGAGTTCTTGATATTTAGATGGTTTGTTGTTTTCTGTTTTAGTTTTAGACATTGGTATAACCTCATAAGGTAGTTTGTTTTTAAAGCAACTGCTTAAAAGCTAGAAGCTTTTGATTCAAATATAACTTCAATTATTTGAGGAACAACTAACATTGAGACAAAATGAATACTGATTGAGATAAAATGATTGTTTTTTGTCTAGTTGACTGACAAACCCCTTGAAACCAGTATTTTGCCGTAGGTTGGATTGAGGTCACGTTGGCGAAGTCTTCTCGAATAGTAACCCAACACACTTTTTGGGTTTTGTTGGATTTTACTTCGTGCAACCCAACCTACGCCGAGATATTTTGTCAGTCAATGAGTGTTCATTGTCTAGACCAACTATTTTAGCGATCGCGGGTAAGCTTTTTCTTGTTAAATCACTTAGAAGTCCCACGTCGAGATATTTGAAATATTTATACGCTCTCACTTCTATGAACAAGTCTTTGTAGAGTTCACAGTATGTCAGCTAAATCGTTGTCTTGGGAAAAATCACGCTTTGATAGTTATGGCTAAACCAAAAATATCAAACCATCCAATTGCGGCTATATCGCATCATAATTACTACGTCAATTTTTTTACCCATCTATTCGTAATTTCTCCTTCTGGCTGATTAACGCAGCCCCATCTTCTTTCCGCATATTTTGCCCCAACTGCCGTTCCCATATTAGTAACAAGATATTCAAATCCAGTATTCTTAGCTATTTCATACGCTACATGGAATACTTTATCAAGAGCTTTGATTTTTTGAATCTTCGACAACTTGCTCGATGCGAAGAACCATCCTAGATCGCAGCTGCTCTGGCCATTATTTCTACAGGTTGCTAGGCAGAATGCAGCCGCTACAATTTCATTTTCAGGGTCAATAGCTACTACGTGTTTTATTCCCGGGCCTAAGTTTCCTTTAATTCCTTCGTTAATATGCCAAAGTGGACGCTCTACAGTAAATCCGTCATTAAAGTCTGAATCTTTGAACTCGTACCGTAGTAGAGCTTCAATTTCAGACCATCTTGCTTCT
>NZ_JAYGHH010000009.1:102110-133271 GCF_034931045.1 Nodularia sp. UHCC 0506 | reverse complement strand
TTATGTCCAACTACTTTCACAACGAATTTTGACATTTTATTTCCTCTCTTTTTAAGCGCGTGTCATGATCGCAATTCCTGCGGTGATCAGGCAGGATGCTAATAAATGGTTGTAGGTGAAATGCTCTCGAAAGAACACTGTACCCAAAATGGCAGTCGTAGCAATCCGAAGACCTGAAGCCACAGGTACTGCTGTGGATACAGATAATTGCTGCAAAGCTTGGGCAAAGAAAACTAAGTCAAAAAGATAGCAAGCGATTGCAACAACAAACCAAGGCGATGTTAGTAAAAGCAGTAAGCCAGCATTAGGAAGTCCTAGATTCGCTTGCTTGAGTAGCAAACTACCGGCACAAGATCCAATTGCAGATAGTCCCAGAAGTATCCAGGCAAACCCAATCGATTGAGGCATACAATTCCTTTGATGTACAAAAATTTTCTGTATAATACCCCTATAGGGATGTTATGCAGATTTACCTCCCACTATGACCACTCCACTGCAAATGCTACTCGCTCTTGAGATAACTATACTTATAAATATTTGAAAAAAAACTAATATTGAGACAAAATGAATCTTGATTGAAACAAAGTTACATTCTTCTAACTTTTGGTTGCACAACCTAATTCTGTGAACCAAGATGCCAGCCTGTAACTATTCGGAGCAATATTCTTGTGAGATTGATAACTATATCTCTGAGGAAAATTATCAGCACCCCCCATGACTACATCACTGGGGTTAACACCAAAATGCTGGCGAAATTGACGGGTAAATTGCTGTCGATTACGAAATCCCCAATATTGAGCTATTTTTGTAATTTCTCCTCGTTTTACTGGGTTAGAAACTAAATATCTATAACAACGTTTTAATCGCAAAAAATCAATGTAACGAGCAACGCCACCATAAGTTTGAAATAAACGATAAAGGGTTGCACGGGAGCAATGAAATCTCTCAATTAACATATCTGCTGATAATTGCGGGTTGCATAAATTCGTAACAATAAAATTTTTGATCAGCAATTTAAGTTCAACTTCAAAAATATCAGGTGCAACATTAGTCTGTTTAACTTCATTTTTAAACATAGAACAAACCATCTGTACAGTTACCTGAGCTATTGTACTCGCATCACTGACTTTAATCCCATCGAGTTCTTCAGACAAAGAAAGCATAAAGTTTTTTAATAGCACTCCCCTAGTAGAATCAACAGGCAAGCTTAAACCTGCCAAATTATCAATAGATCCCCAACATTCTTGTAAAAGTTCACGGGGAATAATAAGCGTAATTATTTCAGAAAAAGGTAAAATCGTGCTACTAAAAGATTCATAACCTAAATCCATCATCACAATGTGTTGCGGCGATTGGATATAATTACGCCCACCGTTATCAACATGGCAACCACCCTGGGCATACCACTGCACTAAAATATGGTCGCTATCATCATGACGCAATAAGTGCTTTCTATCTCGCACAAAAAACTGTGAAGAAAACCCACCTTTAGCTAGAACAATCTGGTCAATTTTCGCCGATTTATGGTGTATATGCTCCAGTTTGTGATCTTCTTTCTTTTCACATAAGAATAACGGCTTTATACTTTCACTCCAAAAGTCAAATATCTGATCTTGTTCTAACAATTGAGAGTTAAACTCAATGATATCAAGGCTTCTATTGTTTGGCTCTTTTGGTATGGTGTGCATTATCTCGACAAATTTGACATGGCAATTTTCTAGATTTGTAAGTCATCTACATAGCTATGTATCATGACTTTTAATATATTGAATTTTTCCATGATTTTCTTAACTATAAATTTTAAGACACTGGCGATCGCCTTTTAATCAATAGACCTATGTCAAAAATTTTGATGCTTGCCAAGCATGACGAATATTTTCTAAGTGAGGAGCAAGTCGGCGATTAACAAAATTAACCATTGGCGTATTATCGACTTCTACCCGATAAGTTGCGTTTGGTATCTCTGGAACTGCCTCACATTGAAGTTTGATGGCTTTAGCTAAGAAAAGAATGCTCTGGCTGAGGGGTTTGTAATCTGGGTGGACATACATCTGAGTGTAGCGAATAGTATCGGGAGCAGTACGATGGGTGATCATCCAACCAACCACTTTATCTTGATAGCGCAATCCTAAACTGTTAAGGGGTTCTATTCTCTTTTCTTCGGTAAAAGGATTAAATCTTCTGGTCAAGGGATGAATTTCCATCATGCTATTAATAAAGTCTTTGTCCGCTTCTGTTAAAGTATGCCAAGGAAATATGGTGTAATCATCGGGAAGGGTTGGAGATAGCTTGTCTAGATATTTAATAATGCGAGCATTTTTAATTTTAGTTGTCGTGCCATAACAGATTAAAGCTGTGGCTTCTGGTGCTGTCCAATGTTGTTTTTTGAGAATTTTTTCTAGGGCTACAGCACTTCCGGCAGCTATGAGGTACATCCCCAAAGCTGAAAGCTATGATAGGAGAGGGACAAGGAGAAAACTGTATTGCATAATAGCCGGAAGCGCTGTATTTGCTGGGGATTATCGAGGTATTGTAAAAAAATTTCATCACAGCCTCTATTGATTAACTCAGCTTCCATTTTCTGGAGTAGTGTTGTACCAATTCCCTGACTGCGATATTCTGGTGCTACAAAAAAGGAAAGAATTTGCCCAAAGGTTTTCGGTGGAGTTGCACTTGTAGTAGCATATTCAGCAAAGATCAACCCAATAGGGTCAGAATCTAACTCTACTCCAATAGCAACCTGAGAACTGTCAGGGGTGATCTTTCTGAGATAGGGACGAAAAGCAGGATAAGTTAACTCTTCATACAGAGCAACACTTGACGGATTTAATTGTAAATAATTATACATTTAAGACATAAGGAATCAGTTGACGAACTCGGTATAAAAATGAGTTCATCATAACTTCAGTTCTAAGAGAAAAAACTAGGATTGAGACAAAATAAGTGTTAATTGAGATGTAATGGCTCCTTTTGATTACAAAAAATCAAGCAAGAGGATTGTAGAGTCAAAGGTCTTAGCCATCTAGGTCTAGTGAACTGTAAACATCAAGGTAGTGAGCCGAGTTAAAATTTAAGGGTGCAGAAATACTGCACCCTCAAATTTTTTTAATAAAAGGCACATAGTAAAACGCTACGCTAAAGCGGCGATTTTCTCTAATAAGCCTTGAAAGAGTCTCAACCCATCAGTATTACCTAACGCAGAATCTGCTGCTCGTTCTGGGTGCGGCATCATGCCTAAAACGTTGCCTTGGCGATTGCAAATGCCGGCAATGTTATTGAGTGAACCGTTGGGATTTTCTCCTGCATAACGGAAGACGACTTGCCCATGATCTTCAATGGCTGCTAAGGTGGCTGGATCAGCATAAAATCGCCCTTCACCGTGGGCAATGGGTAAAGTGATAGTTTCACCCGTTGTGTAGGCTTGCGTCCAATTGGTATCGGTACGCTCAACTTGCAAGGGGACGCGATCGCATATAAAATGCAAATCTCGATTCCTAGTCAATGCCCCCGGTAACAATCCTGCTTCAGTTAATACCTGAAAACCGTTGCAAATACCAAGGACAAATTTACCTTGTTTAGCATGGTTAACCACCTGCTGCATCACAGGCGAGAATTGCGCGATCGCACCACAGCGCAGATAATCACCGTAGCTAAAACCACCAGGTACAATCACTACATCCACATCAGCGATGTCTGTGTCTTGATGCCAAACCATGCGAGTCGGTTGACCCAGCAAATCTCTGGTGACATAGGCCACATCGCGGTCGCAATTAGAACCCGGAAAAACCAAAACCCCAAATTTCATGATTTAGTCAGTAGTCATTAGTTATTGGTCATTAGTCATTAGGAGTGGGGAGTGGGAAATTTAGATTATCCCCATCTCCCTCGTCTTGGAACTCCTGTTAAATGACTCCCGTTTGTGTTTCCACCTCTATCAAATCAAAGCGATAATTTTCAATCACCGGATTTGCTAACATTTGGTCACAGATCCGTTCAAGGTCTTGACGTGCTTTAATCTCTTCAGTCGAAGTGATGGTTAGTTCAATGTACTTACCAATCCGCACCTGTTCCACATTGTTGTATCCCAGTTGCTGGAGACCGGATTGTACAGCCACACCAGCAGGGTCTAAGACTGAAGGACGAAGCGTCACGAAAATTTTAGCTATATACTTCCTTTGCACAGGCTTTTTGCTGAATGCTGCGATCGCTATAGTATAACTTTCTGTCCCAACTGAGTGAAAATAGGATTACGAAGCGGTTACAGTTAATTAATAAGTTGTCTATTATAACAGCTTCTCCTACAGTGGCGAATTTAAATAATTGTCTATGAGAGCCATACATACTCGCAGTCAAGAACGGATTTTGAGCCTGCTAAAAACTATTAAACAAGGCATTTCTGCCCAAGATATTTACGTAGAATTACGTAATCGAAATCAAAGCATGGGTTTAGCAACAGTTTACCGTTCCCTAGAAGCCTTAAAACTAGAAGGTATGGTGCAGGTTAGGACTTTGGCTAATGGGGAAGCCCTCTATAACCTAGCCCAACAAGACAAGCATCACCTAACTTGCCTCCAATGTGGTGTTTCAATTCCGATTAATCAATGTCCCGTTCATAACCTAGAAGGCGAGTTGGAATCCAGTCATAAATTTAAAATTTTTTACCACACACTGGAATTTTTTGGTTTGTGTAGTAAATGCCAAATGAATCAAGCTGCAAGCATGGGAGCGCATTAGTAATCAAGGGAACACCATAAAATAAATTATTCCATCTTGTTGGGATGGGCATATTGCCCGTCCTTGGTGATTTCCAGGCATATTTGCCCCTCCACAAGCAATTTTGGGATATTTTTTATTTGTTAGTCCCCATGGGAAAATTTAATCTTCTGTCACCTTTTTTTAGCTAGAACGATGTTGATTACTCCCTGGTGTCTCACCACCAAACAAAGGATTTGCAGAAACATCAGAAACAATAGAACGCATCCCTTCTAAAGTCGCAGGAATACTCCGGGGGTCCATAAACATCACCTTACTGCTGTCACTACTGCCAATCTTCATCCCCATTTCCAAATAATTTTGAGCAAGTAAAAACTGTAACGCTTCTTGTGCGCCCGGTTCAGCATTTAGAGTTTTGGTGATAATTTGTAATGCTTCTGATGTTGCTTGTGCCTTCAATACCTGTTGCTGGCGTTCAGCTTGGGCTTGCAATACAATTGATTTTTGTTGCGCTTCTGCTTGCAGAATTGTAGATTTTTGCCGAGCTTCCGCGTCCAAAATTTGCGCCTCAGCCTTACCTCTAGCGCTATTAACAGCAGATTCACGTTCACCCTCAGAAGTCAGAATTGCTGCCCGTCTGCGCCGTTCTGCCGCCATTTGCAACTCCATTGATTCTCGCACCGTCTGGGATGGGACGATATCTCGCAATTCCACCCGTGTGATTTTCACACCCCAAGGATCAGTAGCAATATCCAACTCTCGCAATAAAATATCATTGATTTGAGAACGAGCGGTAAAGGATTTATCTAACTCCAATTGTCCCATTTCGGAGCGAATTTGAGTTAAAACCAAGTTTGTCATGGCTGCATGAAGATTTTCCACCTTGTACCAGGCTTTTTCCATATCTACAATCCGCCAATAAACCACCGCATCAACTTCAATACCCACATTGTCGCGGGTAATACATTTTTGGGGAGGAATATCTAAGACCTTTTCGCGGATAGTTTGTTGGTAGACGATTTTATCTAGAAAAGGGATCACAAAATTTAGCCCTGGTCCTAGCTTTTGGTTATAGCTACCCAATCTTTCTACCAAGACTTCATTACCTTGATTGACAACTTTCACAGATCCTGCAACCGCAGAACCACCAAGCGTCAAGAAGATGAGTAAGAAAATATGCTCCATTTATTTATTCTCCTGATTTCTGATTAATACGTATACAACAGGGTGTAGCGAAAGTACAGTACGGCGTAAATAAACCAACCATTTCAAATCAATGAAAAGCCTAGCGGATAAGACCTTTGAGGAACACCCTGCGGTACTAAGCTTTTTCACTCAGCACTCAGCACTCAGCACTTTTAGAAGCACACTCAACGTAATAAATAATCTGGCATCACAATCAAGGTAGTGCCTTCTCTTCTAACCACATAAACTCTTTGATGGGGTGCTACGCTCAGTTGTTCATCGTCACATTGTGCGCGCCAAGAATTTCCCTCATATAGCACCCGTCCGGTTTCCCCAGGCGGAATTTCTGTTAAGGTTTCGGCTAAAACTGTAGCCGCCATTTTCGACTTGCGCCGACGCGGTTGCAAAAACCGCCGGGAAAGCACAATCAAAACTGTGGAAAGCATTAGCCAAGCCGCAACTTGTAGCCATAAACTTCCCATACCCACTAGAGACAGTAGCGCCACAATCAAGGCACTAATTCCCATCATGAATTCGACAAAAGCCGATGGTAAGAAAAGTTCCATTAAACACAGAACAGATCCTGCCAGGAGCCAGATTAAGGTATAACTTGGCATAGGCATAACGCCATCCTAAACTCTACATTTACTTAAATGTATTTTTGAGATTAGATACACCCAGACTATAACGGGTTACAGAAAGCAAAACTTGATATTTTTAGGATCATGTTTGATTAATTTCAGTAATAAGCTGTAGTCGTGGGTACACGAATCCAGTCTATTCTAGCGTTCAAGTTTTGAAACCTAAATTTAATCGAAATTCACGAGTTGGTTTATTTGTTGACTTTATACTGTCATGATTTCGACACAGCGAATAATTTATTGCGTTAATCCAGACTGCACTAACCCCATTAATTCTGTGGGGGAAAGTGTTTGTGCCAGTTGTCAAACTCCTTTAGTTCACCGCTATCTCTGGGCTAGTGGTTCCTTCTCAGCCGCTATTTCACATGGAACTAAAGTGCTAGATAGGTATGAGGTAATTACACAGCAGGTTTGGTTAGATACTCAACCAGGTTTACCGCCAACCGTACCTGAAGAGTTACCAAAATTAGTTATGCCTTACTTAAGGCTATGCCAAGAACGATTACACCTACCCGCAGCCTATGGGTTTGTTCACACCGAAGAAGCAGGTGCAGATGATATCCTCTTGCTGGAAAATGTACCGATAGATGAGACAGGAAATCTTTATCCCGCCATTGCTGAAGCATGGGAACAAGCAACGCCTGTGAGACAAGTTTATTGGCTATGGCAAATTCTCCAATTGTGGAAACCTTTATTAGAGTTAGAAGTTGCCCATAGTTTACTTATGCCAGATAACCTGCGATCGCAAGGTTGGTGTGTGCGACTTTTGGAACTTCACCCCACAACAGCTACTGAGAAACCAAGTTTGGCCGATTTGGGTAAATGTTGGCAGCCTTGGGTGGCCTCTGTAAACGCCCCAGTATCTCCAGAATTAGCAAACATCGTTGAACAGATGTGTAACACTGAGGTAGAGTTAGCAAGCATTTCCACTCAACTCAATGCCTTATTACTTTCATTGGCGGCAGAATTACCATTAAGTCTAAAAGTGGCGGGTGCAACCGATGTCGGGCCGGAATTGCAACAAAATGAAGACAATTGTTATCCGATGCTTGCCAGTGACTTAGATGATTCCATAGCGCCACGGTTAGCTATTGTTTGTGATGGCATTGGTGGACACCAAGGCGGCGAGGTTGCCAGTCAATTGGCTGTACAGTCCCTAAAACTGCAAATGCGTGCTTTGTTAATGGAAGTAGGAGAACAAACTGAAGTTGTTCCGCCTGATTTATTACAGTCACAACTAGAAGCCAGCTTGCGAGTCGTGAATAACGTCATTTGTGCTTGTAATGACGAACAGAAACGCCAAGGTAGAGAACGCATGGCCACAACCCTCGTCATGGCTGTACAAGTGCCGCAACGAGTCCCAAAGACCTCTAACGACCAATCAGATAACGCCCATGAACTTTATTTAGCTAATGTTGGCGATAGTCGTGCCTATTGGATAACTCGCGATTACTGCCGACTACTAACGGTGGATGATATTGTGGCGACGCGAGAAGTTCGTTCGACCCGGAGTTTTCATCGTCCAGCACTGGAGAGAATAGATGCAACTGCCCTCACCCAAGCATTGGGGACAAAAGATGCTGAATTCTTACACATTGCCATTAAACGCTTAATTTTGGAAGAAGATGGTGTATTGCTGCTGTGTTCTGATGGTTTAAGTGATAACGATTTGGTAGAAAAATACTGGCAGGATTATGTCATTCCTGTGTTAGCAGGTCAAATTTCAGTTGAAGATGCTGTCAGAAATTGGATTAATTTAGCAAATGAGAAAAATAATCATGATAATACTTCTGTGGTCATGACTCTTTGCCGAGTATCTAAAGGATATATAGTGCCAACTCCTGAATTATCTTCACCAGGAGAAATTGTCAAAACTGAAAAACCAGAACCACTAGAACCACTAGAAGCAGAATCTTCCTTGGCGGAAAGTTCCCAAGCATTATTAGATTTAGACCTGACACTTGATCATCTATCAGGTTCATCCATCCCCACCCCAGGAAAACAACTGAGTCGGCGTAAGCCTCTGGTTGTAGTTGGGGGATTATTGGCTGTGTTAGTGGGAGGTACAGGTCTGGGCTTATTTGCATGGTGGCAACTTAATCCTCAAGGATTTTCACAGATATGTCAGCAACTCCCCCCAATAATGCAACCTATATGCCCTCAACGGCAGTAAGTAGAAAGCGTAACCAATGACTATTTGTTGTAGAATTGGATTTGTCGTTAAAGCGCACAGCACAACCAAAGCGGGTTTTAAACTATCCGAATGTCGCTGAATAACCACTATTAAATCAGTGAACAGTGAACAGTGAACAGTTATCAAAGTGGATGGTGGGGGACTTAAACCCAATTATGTCTCTTAGCTGATAACTGATAGCTGATAACTGTTAAAGCCTGCGTGGGCAGGCTTTGTTTGTATATCAGTTACAAAAGGCGTAAAACAAAGCTTCTATCCCAATGGGAGCTTAAAATTGACTGTTATTAACAGTTTATTTGTCAAAAAAGCAGTTCAGTGAGGAATGCAGGTGGAGATGCTTGTGGAACAGCAAAAGCTAGATGTAAGTGTTGTTATGAAAGTTGGCGATCGCGTCCGTGTTAAAGAATCGGTAGTAGTGTATCATCATCCTGAGCATCGAGGTCAGGCTTGTGACATTAAAGGTACAGAAGGCGAAGTTATAAGTATTGCTACTGAATGGCAAGGTAGACCTGTTAGTGCTAATTTGCCAATTTTAGTTAGGTTTACTAAAAAATTTAAAGCTCATTTACGTGAGAATGAATTAGAAGTCATTTAAATCACTCACGAGCGGCGAAACCACTGGAAAATATTTAATTCGCCGCGCATTTTTTCTAAATCTCGACGATGCTGTTCTGCCGTTATTTCATACCATTCGCAATAATTCTCAAACTCTGAGCGCGTGTGAACTTCTTGGTAAAATTGGTGAGTTACGTGGTAGTTAGCGAAGGTTTCCTCAACCGAAAATTGAGGCGAAGGCATAATATAAGGTAAATTTTTAGACATAATCAAAATAGAGGTAGGGAATAGGGAATAGTTTCAGCTATCTGTCATTTCCAAATTTTCTGATGTATTCAACCCAGAATTCACACTTTTGATGCTACACCCTTCAAAAACCGTTCGGCTGACACTCACTGCGAAGCCTTGCACCTACTGTCGGGTTCATCAGCCTCAAACCTGCGATTTATCTGGGTTTTATATTTATTCAGCAAGCCCGAATTACGAATTACGAATTACGTTCGCGCAGCGTTTCCGCAGGAAATATTACGAATTACGAATTACGAATTACCCTCATTTTTCCCAAAACCTGAAATTAAAACTTCCAGAAGCCCGACGATAACGACGGGTAAGTTTTCTCCTCTGCTGTTTGGTAATCCTTTCTCTAGGACTTGCATCTGTTTCTACCTCTAAAGTTTCCAGTGGTAACTGAGTTTTCGTTTCCTCCTTACTTCCCCACCAAGCAGTGATCCAGCCACCACCCACAGCAGCCATTCCACCCAGCAAGATACTTACAGGTGGAGAATACCCCAAGAACACAAAGCCTAACAGGAAAAATAACCAGTATTTTAGTCCTGCGTCGATACCATCAGATGAGGCTACGGTTGTTTGCTGGGGGTTATTTTTACTGGAATTTGTAAACCAACCTAAAACAAAACCCGCAATAATCCCCAAGAAGATACTCAGGGGTAATGAAAACCCCGCCAGAATCAATATGAATATTAAAAATCCCCCAAATACGAGTTGAGAAAAGAATTCTGGCGAGATGGGGGGTAAACCTTGATTATTTGGTGCCATGGGATAATAAATACTATTGGTGAAGTACTTATTTTAATTGTGTCTGTGGTGGTTGGGTTGTATCCCAAATTTGTACATAGGGTTTTTCTTCTGGGGTAAATGCTTCGGCTTGCTGAAGTTGCGACGTTAATAAATCGACAGTTGCATCAGCAATATCACCAGTGCGTTTAGCTAGACGTTCTTGCACCACTTCTAAAGGTGCTGTGCAGTAAATAATTTGCAGGGGAAGTTGGCGTTTTTCTGCTTGCGCGATCGCCTCTTGTCGTAGATGTGCTTGATCATACTTGGCATCTAAAATTACATTAAAACCTTGCTGCGCCAGCATAATGCCTAACTCCAGCAATCGGGCATAAGTTTTTTGGGTCATTTCAGGTGTGTATAAATCATCCCCACCACGTTCCCAAAGAGAAATTCCCCCCAAATGTTTCCGCACCGCATCTGAGCGAATCTGAATGGCTTTTAATTTACGGGCTAAATATTTTGCGGTTGTAGACTTTCCAGAACCAGACAGCCCAGACATTAAAATTAGTTTTCCTTGTTGGGGTTTTGTGTACTCCCACGCCTGTGTGTAATATTCTGCCGCCGTCTTTGTCGCCTCTTCCTTGGCTGTCGCTGGCACACCAGGATCATCTAACAGAAATGAAGTCACCTTTGCCCGCACATAAGCCTGACGGCTTAAATACAAAGGTAGTATCTGTAAACCTTCCCAATCACCAGTTTGCTCGACGTAGGTGTTCAGAAACGCATTAGCCAAAACAGGGCTTTGTCGCGCCTCTAAATCCATCACTGTAAACGCCACATCATACATGACATCGACAAAGCGAAACGGCTCATTAAACTCAATACAGTCAAAAAGAGTAATTTTGTCATGCCACAGCGCAATATTTCTCAGGTGTAAATCACCGTGACACTCACGAATGTAATTATTCTCAACTCTACTGGTAAATAATTTGGGACGCTCTACAAAAAAATTATCTGTATATTGCTTTGTTTCCTGAAACTGCTTCTGTGTTTGAGGTCCACCAATATATTTTTCAGTTTGTTGGTAATTCTCATCAATTGCTGCCCGCACCTGCGGCACTTCGCCAAAACTCCGAATATAATCATTAGTTGCAGATTTCGCGTGGTATTCAGCCACTACTTTTCCCAACTCCTCTAGGTGAGTCTCATTTAACTTACCTTGCTCAAATAATGTGCTAAACAGCAACTCTTGGGGAAACTGGCGCATTTTCAGCGCATATTCCACAGCCTTTCCTGTTCCTCCCAGATGATGTTGCTGGC
This sequence comes from Nodularia sp. UHCC 0506, assembly GCF_034931045.1. Classification (NCBI taxonomy): domain Bacteria; kingdom Bacillati; phylum Cyanobacteriota; class Cyanophyceae; order Nostocales; family Nodulariaceae; genus Nodularia; species Nodularia sp. UHCC 0506. Next base: position 121,646 of record NZ_JAYGHH010000009.1, on the reverse strand, counting down.
CGACCATAGTCACGGGCAATACTTCCAGATACAGTTCAGCCGCACCACGTTGGTTCAAGCGTAATTCTTCCTGACAAAAATGTTTCCGTTTCTCTAAAGTAGAGAAATCTAAAAAGCCAAAATTGACTGGTTTTTTCAGCTTATAGGCGTAATCTCCTGTAAGTAGGACATAGGAAATATGAGTTTGAATTAGTTGAATTGGTTCTGTGACTGCATGAGGATAAAATCCTGGCTGTAACATCTGCTGAATTAAAACTGGAAGATTTACTTCTGTCATAAAAATTGTGGATTCGATACTTACAGAAATTGGAAATACAGCAATCGGTAAGGAGTTTAGGACATGGTAGATTGCTTGAAGTCCTAGAAGCAAGCGGTTTTCATCAGAGTGAGAACAGTGTTGATAGCTTAAAGCCTTAAAGCAAATGGCTTTATACTCAGTACTCAGCACTCAGCACTCAGCACTCAACACTTTGCTCTCCCGCAGGATTCACGCATTGTACAAGGTCAGAGACTAATTCATAAACCTATCGTCTCATCCTTTTAATAAAAAACCAGGGTTTAACCCCTGGTATAATCAACAATTATCACAAATCTTGAAGTTACAAAAAACACAAATTACTCGCTTGTATCAGTCTTGAGAAGATGCAAAAAAGCTGACGTGATAGATAAAACCCTTGGCTGGATGGGATTGAACTTCTCTGAGGACAGTTGTACCATTCCACTCAAGTTCAGGGATATTCAATTCAATTTCTGTTTTATTAACAGTAGCTTTTTTAAGTAGACGCTCAATGGTTTTGGCATCAACTACGAGAGAAATTGATTCTGCACCTTTGTGACCGTACAAATTGGCAGGGATAAGACCAGAACGGCGTAAAGCATTTGGCTTGCTACCTTCTGGTCGCTTTTGAGATTCGACTTTAATAGTCATACAAGTTATCAGTTATCAGTTATCAGTTGTCAGTTGTGAGTACATCTAAGCACTTAGCAAAGAGGCTGGTGTACCGTCAGGATGTAATAAGGCACGTTTTGGCCCGTGAATTGGGTCTTCAACGATTATGGTTTGATCGCGGCTGGCTCCTAAAGAGACGATCGCGATGGGAACTTCCATCAATTCAGCTAAGAATTTCAGGTAGTCTAGTGCTTGCGGTGGCAAGTCTTCCAGGGTGCGACATTCGCTTGTCGATACCTGCCAACCAGGGAGGGTTTTGTAAATAGGGCGACATTGAGCAAACCGACGGGAACTAGTGGGGAAGTGTTCGCAGCGATCGCCATCTATTTCGTAGGCGACACAGACTTGAATTTCCTCTAGTTCGTCGAGAACATCGAGTTTGGTAATGGCCATACAGTCCATACCATTAATTCGCACTGCATAACGACCAATGACGGCATCAAACCAGCCACAGCGCCGCTTGCGTCCTGTTGTTGTGCCAAATTCCGCCCCGCGATCGCATAACAATTCTCCCACTTTTCCATGCAATTCGGTGGGAAAAGGCCCTTCTCCTACTCTTGTTGTGTAGGCTTTTGACACCCCAATTACCCGATCTATCATTGTCGGCCCTAAACCAGTCCCAACGCAAGCCCCACCCGCTACCGGGTTAGAAGAGGTGACATAGGGATAAGTACCATGATCTAAGTCGAGAAGCGTACCCTGTGCGCCTTCAAAGAGAATATTGCGCCGCTTGAGGATGGAATCATATATTTTTAATGATGTATCAACCACGTAAGGCCGCAAGCGTTCAGCGTAACCTAAATATTGCTCAATTACTTCTTGGGGATTTAAAGGCGGGAGGTTGTAAAGTTTTTCTAAAATTGTGTTTTTATAATTAATCGTCCATTCCAGCTTTTCACGTAGCGCTTCTGGGTCAATCAAGTCTAGAACTCTGATCCCAGTACGCTCTGATTTATCCGCATAGGTGGGGCCAATGCCTCTACCAGTCGTACCAATTTTGTAACTTCCGCGTCGCTCTTCTGAAGCCTTGTCAATCAACCGATGATACGGCATCGTGACATGGGCTGTCTCAGATATTAACAGCTTGGCAGTAGAAATGTTTAATTCTTCTAGCTGATCGAGTTCTGCTATTAAGACCTGTGGATCTATAACTGTTCCACAGCCAATAATACACTCAGTATTTGGGTAAAGAATACCAGAGGGGATTAAGTGCAGCTTAAACGTCTGACCTTCGACTACTATGGTATGTCCAGCGTTCACTCCCCCTTGGTAACGTACCACCACATCTGCGGAGCGGCTGAGTAAATCTGTTATTTTACCTTTTCCTTCATCGCCCCACTGGGCACCTATGACAATTACGTTAGCCAAGAGATTATCTCAAAGGGTAAAGTTTCCACAAATTATAATTTGTATCAGATTGTATGGCTTTTGTCAAGAAATTGGAAAATTGGCGGGTCGTGAGTAGAGGGAAAATTTTTGATATTTGTTTAGCCAGATGGTATCATATATCACTTGTTTCCAGCCTATACAGGTGATGATGCTAAACAACAAGGGTGCGATCGCTATTTCCATAAATGAGTCAATATTTAAGTAAGGCTAATTGCTGATTTACAGGAGTTAGAAAATTATGATAGCTGTGAAAAATCGAGCTGATAGAGTCGTACTTTACAACATTAGCTGGCAACAATTTGAAAACATTTTACAGGATTTGGGAGAAAGTCGTGCAGCCAGAATAGCTTATGATGCGGGTACTTTAGAAATTATTACACCTTTACCAGAACATGAACACTATAAAGAAGTCATCAGTGATTTAGTTAAAGATATTGCTGATACTTTAGATTTAGACTATGAAAGTTATGGTTCAACTACCTGGAAGCGAGAAAGCCGCATGGCTGGTTTAGAACCAGATAATTGCTTTTATTTCCAAAACGAAGCAGCAATTAGAGGAAGACTAGATTTAGATTTAAACCAAGACCCGCCCCCAGATTTAGCATTAGAAATTGATGTTACTAGTAAATCTTTAAATCGATTTCCGATTTATGCGCGGTTGGGTGTTCCTGAAGTTTGGTGTTATGACTCAGGAGAATTAAAGATTTATTTATTGCAGAATAACGAATATATAGAATCTGAAACAAGTTTGGTTTTTCCAAGTTTACCAATTCGTGAGTTACCCCGATTGATGGAAGAAAATCGCACCGAGGGTAGAAGGGTGATGAGAAAAGCAGTAAGAGGTTGGGCGAAACGTCTATGAGGTTAGATACAAGAGTGCAGATTAATCACCACAGTTTAAGGTACTGGAACCCACACACCAGAGTGTACAAACCGAATATCATTGCCCGCCAGATTCACATTATACATCCAGGCAGCACTTGCCCATGAAGGATTTCCACTAGAAACATTACCGCCCAAAACATTAACTTCCCATCCGGCTTGAATTGACTGGCGACAACTTAACTTTTGGTTATCAATATTCAAACAACTGTCAAAAAACTTGGGAGTTGTCGAGTGCAGACCAATTATATTTTCTGAGACCTTTGCCCGTTTAGCTGCATCTTTTTTGATTACACTTACTAATGAACTAGGTAAACTTTGCATTCCATCAGGTATTGGGGAAAAATTGGGGTCTGAAATTGCGCGTTTATTAACATAGTAAACATAGCGATTAGCGTCCATAATAACAATCATTTGCCAACCTGCTTGTTCTATATCTGGACAATTACCCATTTCTGGTTTTGTCGGTCCTGTCTCTGCACCCTGACACCAATTCCATGTTATAGCTTTAATACTTTCAACTTTCAGGTTAGAAGTTAATTTATCATGGCGACTTACAACATCTTCTAAGACTTTTTCCACAATATTTTGGGGCATTTCTGCTGTTTCTTGGGGCAAATATAAACTTAAATTCCCATAATTTAAATCTTTGCCATCCAGTCCTAAAAAGAATGGTTTCTTTCTACCTTCTACCAGAATGCGCCACCCTAAAATTGGCTGGACTTTGCAAGTAGTATTGGTGGGACAGGCCGAAAGACCTTTGCTTAGTTGTGCTGCAACAATACGCAACTGGTTGGGTTTTAGTCCCAATCTTTGAGATAAAGTAGAGATAATAGTTTGATTTAAACTTGCAGTGGCATCAAGGGTAATAAATCCATTATTAGTCACATAATAAACCCAATTTTCCCTTTGATCACTAATGGTTACACGCCAGCCAGAACGGGATTTAGCTGGACAAGGTTGAGTCGGAATCACGCCTGATTTGTCGGGTAAACAGTCTTCCCAAGTAGCTATTTCAGATTTAGTTAGTTTGAGTATTTCACTATTAATTTGCAATTGTTGTGCCATTTTCTCCCGCACTGCGATTTCTAGATTTTGAGGGAGATTTTTTGGCGTAGTAACCACCTCTACTTTAATAGAATTCTGGGGCTGTGTTGTGGCGTGAAAAATGAGGCTGCTGATACCAATTAACCCCAACACACTACATAAAATTATTTTGGCTTTCATGAATTTTGCTGTAAATAAACAGTCATCGTTTTTAGTCAATTTGTGATTAATTTGACTAAATTTAGGCGATTTATGTTTCTAATTCCAAAAAATCCGTAAAAAGTAGAGATTTTTTTATTTATAGCTTTTGTTACAATTGATGAACTTTATATTTACAAAATACCATTATGGCGTTATATGCTGAGTTACATAGACATCTGGGGGGTTCCGTTGTTCCCCGCGTTTTGTGGCGATATTTTGAACGCCATGCGACAGATTTAATTACTCGTTTTGCTGAATATTCAGAATTTGAGGACTTTTACACCCGTCCCCGCAATACTTTAGATGAGTATTTAGAATTACACACTTTAGTAGAAAGAGTCCAAACTGTAGAAACTTTACCCTACTTTATTTATCGCTTGTTGCGCGGTGCTTATATCTTTGAAAATTTGGCGTATTTAGAACTACGTTATACACCATACTTACGCACACCAGAACATCTGAGTCAAACCGAGAGAATTGATAAGATGGCGGAAATTGTGGAGGTGGTGGGAAAAGCTAGTCATTTACCAGAATATCCCATTGTGACGAGCCAAATTCTCTGTATGCACTCCCGTTTACCTTATGAGGTGAACCGGGCAATAATTGAGTTGGCTGTGCAGAATCAACAGTACGTTTGTGGTATTGATGTGGCTGGTGGCGATCGCTATTACGAAGAACGTCTAGAAGAATGGATCAGTTTGTATGATTATGCGCGATCGCAGGACATTAACACAACTGGACACCTTTACGAAACCACCGATGGCTGTCACCCGAAACTATTACCCTACCTGATGCGGATTGGTCACGGTATCCAAATTCCTCTATTATCTCCAGAGTTATTAACAGATATAGCTAAACGGGGACAGTGTTTGGAAGTTTGCCCCACAACTTACCTCAAAACGGGTACTTTACAGGATATCCGCCAACTAAAATTAGTTTTTGACCGTTGTTTTGCAGCTGGGGTAGATATCGCTATTTGTACTGATAATGCTGGGTTACATAATATGCGCCTCCCATTTGAGTACGAAAACCTCTTGACTTACGACATTATTAATTTTGAACAACTGCAAGCCTGTCAAAATGCAGCTTTCCGCCATGCTTTTGCTTGGCCTCACAATCAACCCCCTGCGTCTCTATTGAACAGATTACTTAAACCTGAACTTCCGAAAGTTTTGGCAATTACAGATTAGGTTACAAAAATTAAATTATTCATTTTGTGGGGTGAGAATGCTTATCCCACAATATTAAGGATTAAACGCAGAGTTACGCAAAGTTAACGCGGTGGTACGCAGAGTTTTTTTGAGTATTCATTGTTTGAGTTTATGCAATTTGGGTATATTTTCTGGACAATATTGATGATATAAGAGTAATCTGAGTTACAACAAACTTAGAATAATACTCTATACGTAATATGAAAGTTATTCAAGAAAGTTCTAGTCAGATGACTCTGCGCCTACGTCCCTGGATTGTTTGGATATTGGGCGCTGTTTTTACTAATATTGGTTTGTCGGGAATAGTTTTATGGCCACAAGTACATACTTTTATTTGTCGCCGTGAAACTACTGCACCATCAACTTGTCAAATTTCTAGCACAGGTTTATTTTGGTCAGACCAACAAGTTGTATCCTTAAAGGATATTGAAGGCACAAAAATTCAGACTTTTAGAGGCAGTAAAGACAAACTTACCTATCGTTTACTATTATTAACAAACAAAGGTGAAGTTTCCCCCATTTCTACAGATATTTCTGACCAGATAAGAGTCAAAAATTGGGGAGAAAAAATTGACATATTTCTCAAGGATACTCAGCAAGAGAATCTATTCATTGAATATGATCATCGTTTGTTTGATTATTTATTTGCTGGTATATTTGCATCTGGAGGTTTGGTAGCACTTTTATCAGGTAAAGTTGTAGTTTGCAAGATAGACAAGACATTAGGAAAATTAACTTTAGAAAAATATGGGTTATTAGGTAATTCTCAAGCAGAATATAGTATCAGTCAAATTCGTGGTGTAACTTTACAAAAATCAAGGAATAGCAAAGGTGGTACAACCTATAGAGTTGCTTTATTTATGCACTCTGGCGAGTATATACCATTTACAGGTTACTACAGTTCTGGATTTCGTCATCACCAACAAACAGCTGATCATATTAGCGAGTTTATTGATTTAGAAAAAATGAGAGAAAATGACCCAATGATCCCATTTAAAAGGGCATTTTCCACAGTTAAGGAGATAGGAAAAAGGGTATTCATAACTCGTGAAAGACGTGAGGCTGAACTGGCAAATTTACAGCAAGCAGTAATGAATAATCGCAATGATGCTGAAGCAAATTTCCAGTATGGTCTGTCTTTATATCTTCTACAGCGATATCAGGAAGCGCAACCTTATTTAGAAGCAGCAAAACGACTGTTTGATTTGTCAGGAAACGAGCAGAAAGTTATAGAAATAGATGCTTTTTTACACGCGCTAAACCGAAAATTATAAGTTGGTCAGGGAGGAGGTACGCAGAGGTTTTTAATGTGTATGCAGTGGGGGAAGTTTTAAGCAGCTACGCCTTCTGTAGCGCCACCAACTATTTTCCAGGCTGTGATACCACCTCTGATGACAGTGGCATGAATAAACCCAGCAGCTCGTAATAATTGCACAGCATAGCCGGCTTGTGTGTCGCTGTCACCATATATATAAATATGGCGTTCTGGGTGTAGTGCAGATTTGGCGCGTTTTACCAATTCATCTAAGGGCATTTGGATGGCCCCAGTGATGCGATTGTAATTGTAAGTGTGGCGATCGCGCACATCGATGATTGTAAACGCTGGTTGTCCCCATTCCAAACGAAATTTTAGATCATGAACTTCAGCAACTAAATCACTAATCATAACCTTTTCTTGCGGATAACCTTACAAGCAATCTATCAACAATACTTCTAGAACTTGAGTTTCTTTACAATTAATCAAAAATTCTGTGGAAATGTAAATAAAAATGCTTATTGTATTTAGTAATTGGCTCATAGCCTACACTTTAATTTATGGCATCTACTATTCAAGCTCTACCAACAGAAGTTGTACATCTAATTACAGCTGGAGAGGTAATTGACTCTTTAGCCTCTGTGGTGCGGGAATTGGTGGAAAATTCCCTGGACGCAGGTGCAACCCGTATTGTAGTTTCTCTTTGGCCGCAGCAATGGCGCATTCGCGTGACAGATAACGGTTGCGGAATGGACGAATTTGATTTACAGCAAGCAGCATTGGCACACAGTACCAGTAAAATTCGCTCTAGTGAAGATTTATGGAAGATTCACAGTTTGGGCTTTCGCGGTGAAGCGCTACACAGTTTGACAACTTTGGCAGAATTAGAAATTTTGAGTCGGACAGCAGCAGGAAACGTGGGCTGGCGAGTTGTTTATGGTGAGGGTGGTCAAGCTGTAGAATTTGAAGCCACTGCGATCGCACCTGGTACAGTGGTGACAGTCTCCAATCTCTTCGGTAATTGTGCCGTGCGTCGTCAGGGTTTGCCCACAGCCGCCCAGCAAATGCGAGGTGTACAATTAGCAATTCAACAAATCGCCCTGTGTCATCCTCATGTGACTTGGCAAGTTTGGCAAAATGACCGCCAATGGTTTACCATCTCTGCCGCCGCTACAACCGGACAACTCCTACCGCAAATTCTCCCCCAAGTGCGACAAGGTGACTTACAAGAAGTCAAACTAAAAGTACCAAACCCCCAACTCTCAGAAATCGCAACTTCCTACTCAGCACTTAGTCTAGTAGTGGGATTACCTGATAGATGTCATCGTCGCCGCCCTGATTGGGTACGGGTAGTAATTAATGGCCGCATGGTGAAATTGCCAGAATTAGAGCAAACAATGTTATCAGCGTTTCATAAAACATTACCACGCGATCGCTATCCTATTTGTTTATTAAATCTCAATATTGCCCCTGACCAAATTAACTGGAATCGTAACCCTGCCAAAAGCGAAATTTACCTGAATGAAATTGGTTATTGGCAAGAACAAATTACCCAAGCAATTGACCAAGCACTCCGCATCAGTGCAGCTAATCTCAAAGAATCTGTCCACACCACCAGAGTGAGTAAATTACTCAAAGCCGCAGAAGCTAAAGGCGGTTATCATATTAATCCTGAACATCCCCCTGAAGATAATCATACTCAGCTTTCTTTAAAAGCGATCGCGCAACTGAGCAACACCTATATTGTGGTAGAACATCCCAATGGTATGTGGTTAGTAGAACAACATATTGCCCATGAGCGAGTACTATATGAGCAAATCTGCGATAACTGGCAACTTGTACCCATTGAACCGGCAATCATTCTTTATCAACTCTCACCAGCGCAAGTATCACAACTGCAAAGAATTGGTTTAGATATAGAACCATTTGGCGAACAACTTTGGGCAATTCGCACCATCCCCGCACTTTTACAACAACGAGAAGACAGTGCAGACGCAATATTAGAACTCAGTTGGGGAGGAGATTTACAAGTAGCCCAAGTAGCCGTTGCTTGTCGCAGTGCTATTCGTAATGGTACACCCATGACTATGCCAGAAATGCAAACATTATTAGATCAATGGCAACGGACTCGCAACCCCCGCACCTGTCCCCACGGTCGCCCCATTTATTTATCCTTAGAAGAACCAGCCTTAGCCCGATTTTTCCGGCGTAATTGGGTGATTGGTAAAAGTCACGGTATTTGAGTTTTAAACTTCTGTGAATTAATTCAATTTTATCCACATCATTTTTGGTAAATCAATCAATTATTAATATCTAATGTGATTTTCCTAGCAAAACATTTTAATTTTAAATAAAATTTGGTTCAAGTACGGCTAAAGTAAGAAACACTATACAGAAGTTGTTTATATGATATCACAAAATTATAATTTACACTATTGTTTAGTTAATGATTCAAACAAACCAGTTATTTTGTTTCTGCATGGTTTTATTGGTAATATTCATGAATTTGATCAAGTTATAAAATTATTGGCTTGGGAATTTTCTTTTATAACAGTTGATTTACCAGGACATGGCAAAACTCAAGTATTGGGTGGAGATGAATGCTATACAATGGCAAATACTGCTCATGCTGTAATTAACCTCCTAGACGAGTTGAAAATTAATCAATGCTTCTTAGTAGGTTATTCAATGGGTGGAAGATTAGCCTTATATCTAACTTTACATTTTCCAAAGCGTTTTGCTAAAGTTGTCCTAGAATCAGCATCCCCAGGTTTAGCAACAGAAATAGAACGGTTAACAAGAGTTAAACGAGATGCTCAAATAGCCAGAAAATTAGCCAGAAGTATTACCAAAGCAGATTTTTATAATTTTTTACTAAATTGGTACAACCAGCCAATTTTTGGCTCAATCAAAAATCATCCCAAATTTGCAACCATGTTAGAAAGTCGATTGCAAAATAATCCTATTCAATTAACTAAATCATTGCAATTAATGGGGACTGGAAATCAACCTGCTTTATGGAACAAACTCAGCCAAAACACAACACCTTTACTATTGTTAGCTGGGGAATATGATCAAAAGTTTATAGATATCAATACAGAAATAGTTCAACAATGTAAATTTGCCCAGCTAAAAATCATTAATCATGCTGGGCATAATATTCACTTAGAAAATACTAAAGAATTTGTGAAAAATATTAAAGATTTTTTAACTAATCCCATCCCCATGTAAAATTCCCCCTCTTCTCTCTAACTCTGTGTTCTCTGTGCCTCTGTGGTTAGTTAGAACTTAACGCTGAGGGGTCGTAGTTGTAGATGCTGGTTGATTAGCAGCCTTTAATTCCTCTTTCAACATTTTTTCATAAATCTTAGGCAAAGAACTACTAATTGAATTAGTTTCTATACCGTATCCCAGACTAGTCCAAGTGGGAGAAAGTCGCCGCAAAACATCATTAATTTTTCCCTTTTGTAATAGTTGAGAAATATCAGTTCCCCAAACTTTTGGATCATTTAACCAACGGTAAACTACAACGTCTTGATACTCAGCTTCAAAACTATAAGCAGACCAAAACATCATTTGCATCGGAGGGTTGGGATGATAGCGAGGAGCAATTTCAAACCAAGTATTATTGATTATTTGATATCTTCCAGCCGCAGTTGAACAATTGCCCTTATTTGGCCCTGTGACAATGGTGACACATATCTCTGGATGACGGCTGAGGTTATTAACCTGCTGTCCACCATACAAAAGAGAATAAGGACGATTACCATTAGCTTCACTGGCTGAGATGGTTCGCATCAAAGCCCGGATATGAGGATCACCTCCTTGCATAACTAAAGGCGGCTGTTGGACTCTAAATACAGGATCACTAGGCGATCGCAATGAACCATGTACGTACCACTGTAACAAATAGACCAAACCAAGCAATGCGGCGATCGGGCCAATCAGAGGCTCAACGCCTTTGAGTTTAAAATCTTTGAGTTTAAAGCTTTTCAGTGTCAAACTCCTTCAAATTTGCTCTTCCCTAAACAATAATCATTGACGCACTTATTTCGGCAAAGTTCACAAACAAACTGCTTCCGTAATTAAGCAACATTAGCGAATAATTCTCCTAAGTTTTTGGAGGGCGCTTCTGGTTTAGCCACCACCTCAACCACTTTATTTCGTGAGGCTGGCTCAAACAGAGACTCAACAGCAACCTGGGCTACTTTTTGCCGAGGAATACTACCATCGAATAAGGTATCAGCACTCTGCATCACAATGGCATCAGAGTTATCTTCATTTTTTAAACCACCAGGGCGGACGATTGTGTAAGTTAAACCACTTTTTTGAATATACTCCTCCGCTTGTTTTTTCCACACCAAAATCAACCAAAACAAGTTCAAGGGATGAAATAACTGGGAAACACACAAAGAAGAAACAAAGACAAAATGCTCAATTCCTTTGGACTTAGCAGCATCAACTAAATTCTTAGTCCCTTCAAAATCGACTTTATAGGGGCCAGTGGGGTCAAAACTGGGTTTAGCACCAGTAGCACACAGTAAGACTGTACTATCTCCTAATGCTACATTGAGGCTTTCTGGTTCTAAGACATCGCCCACAATTAACTCAACATCAGGAGGTAAAATAGCCCTAGCTTTCTCTACATCCCTTACCAAAGCCCGCACGGGAATATTTCGCGCTCTTAACTCTTGGATAATGCGGCGACCTGTTTCACCTGTTGCTCCGGCTACAAATGCTTTCATTAGTGTTTTTGGGGTTGAATCTTTAACTTTAATGCTAACTGCTGGCGCATTTCTTGAAAAGGTTTGTTCCACACGGGGCTAGTATCCCAATTCCATGCTTCCACGGGGATAAGTTTTTCTTTAGCCAGAGAAGTTAGCAGCAGGTGTTCATCTTCTGGTTCACGGGAAAAGTCGAAGGGATTACGGTATCCTGTATTCCCCAGATTATAAGATGTTACCTGACCATAATTAATGTGTTTGATCAGTTTTTCACCCTTCATCAGCAAATCATCTAAAAACATCAAGCTAAAAGGCTCTGAATTTGAGCGAGTTTGTGGTTCTTTTTGTACCCATCTTGCCCAATCAAACCCATACATAAAATCGTGAACGTAGCGGAAGCGAATTTCTTTTTTAATGCCGAATAACTCTATCAGCACGACCATTTTGTGACTAAAGCATTCTAAAAAAGCAATAGCACCTTCATCTGCGACCAAAGCCTGTCTGACCATACTACCCACCATGAAATCAAAATCCCAGAAGATATTTTCTGGGAAGTTCTGCACCTGGGCATAAATTATAATTTCCAAATTATCCCGCAAGGCGACAATAAATTTCTGGTCTGTGATGCTGGCAGTAATTAAGTTTTCCAGTTCTACAAAATTGGTGATTAAAGTCTGATGGGGATTGAGAGTTAATGGATTAACAGACTCTTGGACTAAAATCTCGTCCAGGCATTGAAAAAGGTGATTTGTCATTGGTCATTGGTCATTAGGCAATTTTATTCTTCCCCCTGTTCCCTAATCAGAAATGTGGATAACTAATTCTCTCGTATGACTACGCTGACGATGTTCCCAAATATAAATGCCTTGCCAGGTTCCCAACACCAAATGACCACGATTTATAGGAATATGTTCAGAAGTATGGGTAAGTGCTGTGCGGATATGTGCTGGCATATCGTCTGCACCTTCCGCATCGTGGATATATTTACCTGATTCTGGGACTAATTTGGCCATAAAGTTGGCTAAATCCACCAGTACATCGGGGTCGGCATTTTCTTGTATGACTAAACTGGCGGAAGTATGGCGCAAAAACAAAGTACAAAGACCCGTTTCCACTCCAGACTCTGCAACTGTGGCAGCAATTTTGGCAGTGATATTCTGAAAGTTTTTGCCCGTAGTAGAAATTTTTAGTAATTTTTGGTAGTGAGTCATATTGACGGTAATGGACTATTCACTCTATTTTATGGATGGTTTACAGGTTTGGTGCTGATGTCCTTGATCAAAGAAAGTCTAGTTCTATAAGCTAATATCTCCCAGATGACATCAAGTTATTCAAACTTGAGGTGGAGGTAAGTGATACGCTCTTTCTATAGTGTCTTAAGTAATGTTGATCACAGTAGGATAATATACTCATGAATTTATTGATGCAAACAGCTGCTGAAGCCGCAGCACGAGGTTCCCATTTTCCTTTGGCTTTTACTTTGGTGTATGTAGTTGGTTTTATTGCTGCTGTCACTATTGGTTCTATCGCTTGGTATAATTCCAAACGACCTGCTGGCTGGGAAAGCAAAGACCGTCCTGATTTTGTCCCTAAAGTTGAAAAAGAAGAAACTCCGGGAGTGGGTGAACCGAAGTCTTAAATCAGTGAACAGTTAACAGTTAACAGTTATCAAGGCATAAGGTGGGGGATTTATAACCGCCATCAACGCCTATGAATAATCGGCTTTGGGTTATGTTTTCAATTGTCAATTAACGCCGATATACTGGGGGACGTTAAACCCAGTTATGTCTCGTGACTGATAACTGATAACTGATAACTCTGGTTTTAGTTTTGGACATCAACCCAGCGACGATAAAGCTTTTGAATTTGCTTCAGCAAAGCTGTATAAGCGGGTTGAGTAGATTCATTAAGCTTTGTTAACTCTTGTAGTTTTGTGAGAAGACGTGCTTCTTCCACGGCCACTTCGCCATCACTGTAAATTAATCCACTAATAGCCTCAATGAGATTTTCGCAATCTTCCAGGCTGGGGCGATCGCCTAAATATTCTTCGACCCAAGCATAACATTCTTGTGGTCGCACAGGAACCAATTCGTATAGCCAAGGCTTAATTTCTGGGTCTGTGGCCAAACCCTTTGCTTGAGCTATTTCCCGCAGATATTGCCGTTCTTCAGGCTGGATTTTACCATCAATCCAAGCCGCACCAATCAAAATTTTAACTAAGTTTTTCACATGGGAATCAGTAACCATTGCTGCCTCTTCCGGTAGATTCGGGGCTTCAACAAAATAGTACAATCACAAACAGTATTCATTCGGAATCGTTGGCTTTTCTTAAGCGCACCATAAAAAAGCCATCCATGTTCTGTCGATGAGGCCAGACTTTAAGCCAGCCTTGGGGTGTGGAATAGCCAGAATAGAATGAATCAACCCCAGGAGGTTGAATTTGCCATTGGGGATGATTAGCTAAAAATGTCGAAATCACACCTTCATTTTCGGCTGGATGTAACGTACAAGTGGCATAAACAAGAACACCTCCGGGTTTGACAAATTTTGATGTTTGTGAAATCAGTTCTGTTTGCAAAATTGCCAGTTCCTGGACAGATTCTGGTGTTTGTCGCCAACGTGCATCGGCGTGGCGGTGTAGGGTTCCTAAACCAGAGCATGGGGCATCGAGTAAGACGCGATCGCCTGTATTGTAAAATTGCGGTAAATTACGACTATCGCCTGTACAAATTTGAATAGAGTGTAAATGCAGTCGTTGAGCATTTTCTTTGAGTTTACGCAATCGGGACGCAGTGCGATCGCCAGCCCATATTTCCCCCTGATCCCCCATTAATTCAGCAATATGGGTAGTTTTCCCCCCTGGTGCAGCACAAGCATCAATCACCACCTCACCGGGTTGGGGATTGAGTAAATAACCCACCAGTTGAGCGCTAACATCTTGTACAGACCACCAACCCTCGTTAAATCCGGGTAGATTTTGAATTGCGCCAGTACTCCCAATTAATCTTAAAGCTTGGGGTAAATTGGGAACCCGCCTCGTTAAAATTTCCGCCGACCCCAAAGCCGTTTCCACTTCCTCAATAGAAGTCCGCAGGGGATTAATTCGCAAATCAATTGTCGGTGTTTGGTTCATCCAATCACAGAGATTTTCTGTCTCCACCAAATCCAATTGGTCTAACCAAACCTGAATAATCCAATCGGGAAAACTGTGTAAAATTCCCAAACGTTCCACCGGATTTTCCGGTAACTTTAAAGGCTCTGGAAATTTCTGAGCTAACCGGATGTATTGCCGCAATAGACCATTCACAAAACCCGTTAGACCAGAAAAGCCATTTTCCTTAGCTAGTTCCACAGTGGTGTTTACAGCCGCCGAAGCGGGGATACGCTCTTGATAACGCAGTTGGTATAAACCTAGATGTAGGATGCTGCGGAGGTCTTTGGGTTGTTGGTGAGCTTTTTTAGTGGCCAGTTGGTCTATAAGTGCATCAAGGGTGCGTTGTCTTCTCACACTGCCATATACTAATTCTGTCAGCAAACGGCGATCGTGATTCGGTAAGGTAACTTTTTGTAGCACTCTATTTAAAGCCACATCAGCATAAGCCCCTTTGTGAACATCTCGCAAGGCATTAAAAGCTATTTGACGGGAATTGGTCATGAAATATAGTAGATGATTTGAACCGCAGAGGACGCAGAGGTTAGAGAAAATAAGCAAAAAATATTACCTATTTGTCACTGCATAAATAATTAGAGGTAGACCTATTGAGTTAGTGAAGGGAGATAAAAAACTTATTTTATCCACACTAACTAAAAAGAAAAAACTACCATGAAAATCTCTATAAAATCCATTGCTCTTGTTACTATGATCACAGCAAAACAATTTAACAATCATTAAAAAAATAGGAACCATGCAAGGAAATTTCCAAGACTGTGGTAGCAAAATATCAGGTAATGGAGTGTTAGATAACAAGAATTTTACGTTTAATTTATCGAAATTTTGATCTCTGAAACTAGGCGATCGCCTACTCACTCCATTCAATGTTAATTTCTGGCTGAAGTTGGGGAACAATAAAATTTAGCATATTCACAGTCACTTAGCGATTATGGTAATTTCTGCTCAATCACCTTTTGGTATATCAGAAGGTGATTTTTTGACGTGGGAAGCATTTTTGCATGATTTTGCGTCAGTCCTGATCAATTAGGCCATCATCCCCTCCTCCCTTGTATCAAAGAGCTTTGGTAGTAGAATACTTGTATCAAAACAACTGTATAATTGATGATATACTATGACTTACGCATTGACAGAAAAAACCAAATATGAATTGAGATATGGATTTCAGGCATTAAACCTTGATTTTCCGAACTTTTTAGGTAATACTTGCGGTGAGCAGTATCTAAACTAGTAATCAAATAACAATTGATCAAAGCCTAAGAAGAGGTATTTTAGTTGATGCACACGAGCAAAAATTTGTCCGGTGCTTAATTTCTATATCATATCTGCCTTTTTTCACTTGTCGAACTCACGTTTCACTAGGTTGCAAATGCTGCATTTATGGAAAAACAGCAACCCTTATTCCACAAGCAAATTTCTGCCGAGGATTGGGAAAATACGCCAGAAAATGTGAAGTGTTTGGTAGAGTCACTACTAGCAAATACGGCTTTATCAGAAAGCCAAAGTAGTCTAATTCAATTTCTAGATGCCACCCCCATTGCGATCGCTGTCCATGATTCCACAGGGAAACTTGTTTACATACATGATCTCAGACAGGCACTGTTAGGTGAGCAAAGCCCACTCTCAGAAGTTTTGCAAATCAAGGGTGAGGGCAATAAGGTGAGGTATACGATTGTGGCATTTCAAGATATTAGCGATCACAAACGTCCAGATTTGGAACACAATGAAAGCCTCTACCGCCAGACGATCCAGGTGCAAACAGATTTGATGATGCGATCGCTGCCAGATACAACCATCACCTTTGCTAACGATGCTCTGTGCCTAGCTCTAAATCAATCTTTAGAAAATTTGATGGGACGGCGATGGAGTCACTTTGTACCTCCAGAAGATTTAGACGAGTTGGATCGTAAAATTGCCGCCCTCTCCCCAAAAAATGCCATCTTTGAAAACATCAATCAAAACTACCGCGCCAACAACCAGATTTCTTGGACAAAGTGGATTAACTTAGGGATTTTTGATCAACATGGGCAGTTGACCGAAATTCAATCCTTCGGGCGAGATATCACCGCATTGCAAGAACGAATTCAACGGGAAAAAGCACTGAATCGAGTTTTCCAATCCATCCACAACTCCCTCGATTTAGATACCATTTTTGCCACAGCAACAGCAGCAACAGCAGAACTTTTGAGAACCCTGGACTGCTTTGTAGTGCAGTATCTACCAGAACAGGGCATTTGGAAACACATCGCTGAATTTCGCCACAATCCAAACACCAAAACCACCATTGGCTTTGAGATTCCCGATGTGTGTAATCCCTTTGCGGTTCAACTCAAACAGTTACAAGTTGTGCAGATAGCAGATACCACTAACTTGGACAATGAGATTAACCCAGAAGCCGCCCACATCATACCCAGAGCCTGGTTACTGATTCCCTTGGTGGTTGAAAATACTCTGTGGGGCAGTTTTACAATAACAGCATCCGAACAACCCTTCAGCTGGAGCAATGACCAAATTGAACTAGCCCAGTCCGTCGCAGATCAGCTGGAGATTGCCATTCAACAGGCTAATCTTTACCAACAGTTACAACAGGAACTAACAGAACGCCACCAGATGGAAACGGCTCTGAGAGAGCGTGAAGCCCAGTTTCAAAATATGGCAGCCAATGTCCCAGGCGTAATTTTTCGTTACCTGCTTTGCCCTGATGGTTCTGACAGTGTAATTTACATGAGTCCGGGTTGTTACCGTCTCTGCGAAGTACAACCCCAGGAGGTGATAGTGGATGTTAGCATCCTGTGGCAAATGATCCGTCCTGAAGACTGTCCTGGAGTGCAAGCCTCGGTAATGGAGTCGGCACAAACATTATCACCCTGGTTATGGGCGTGGCGGATTATCACACCATCAGGGCAAGAAAAATGGCTAGAAGGTGCTGGCAGACCCATTGCACAAGCCAATGGTGACATTATTTGGGATACCTTGATTGTGGATGTGACAGACCGCAAACAAGCTGAAGCAGCGCTGCGAGAAAGTGAAGTCCAATATCGATTGTTAGCCGAAAATACCAAGGATCTTGTATGCCTTCACGATTTGAATGGTCAATATATCTACGTCAGCCCTTCTTGTGAATTCCTTCTGGGTTATTGCCATGAAGAAATGCTCAAACACGATATTTATCACTTTATTCATCCCGATGATCGCAACCAGGTTTACCACAAAATTCGGACAGCAGTAATCGGCGAAAAACCTACACCTATAATTTATCGGGTGCTTCAAAAGCCTGGAAACTATATTTGGTTTGAAACCCTGACTAAGCCCATTTTCGATGATTCAGGGCAAATTGTACAACTGCAAACCACCTCCCGTGATGTAACCGAACGCATCCAGGTGCAAAATCAGTTGAAATATGATGCCCTCCACGATAGGCTCACAGGGTTGCCCAATCGCTGTCTGTTCATGGAAAGGTTGGAATTAGCTATTCAACGAGCCAACTGTCTCGAAAATTACCATTTTGCTGTTTTAGTTCTCGACCTGGATCGATTCAAAGTCATCAACGATAGCCTGGGGCATTTCACAGGAGATCAATTACTCATTGCCATTGCTCAAAAACTGCAAGCCACCCTCCGAACAATTGATTTCACAGCTCGCTTGGGTGGTGATGAATTTGTGATCTTACTGGAAGAAATTCAGGATATTCAGCAAGTACTGCGGATTACAGCACAAATTTTGGCAGAATTGCAAACACCCCTGACCATTGAAGGACGTGAAATATATACGACAGCTAGTATTGGGATTGTATTGGGTACAAAAGACTACCTTCAAGCCTCCCATCTATTGCGAGATGCTGATATTGCCATGTATCGGGCCAAAAACCAGGGTAAAGCCAGGTATGAAATCTTTGATGCTGAAATGCACATTGAAGCGTTGAATCGGCTGCATTTAGAAAACGACCTGCGCCGAGCCATCAAGTGTCACGAATTTGTGCTTCACTATCAACCAATTGTTGCTCTAGACACTGGAAATTTGCTTGGCTTTGAAGCCTTGATTCGCTGGCAACACCCTACCCAGGGGTTAAAATTTCCAGGAGAATTCATTGCCGTAGCTGAGGAAATAGGATTAATTACCCTTCTAGACTATTGGGCAGTGCGTACAGCCTGTGAGCAACTGGTAGCCTGGCAAACTGCTTTCCCTAAGCTTGCTGCCATGAAGATGAGTGTTAATCTCTCGGCGCAAGATTTACGCCAGCCTGACCTGTTAGAAGAAATGGGGCGAATTCTGACTCAAACAAACTTAAATGCTTGTTGCTTAACGTTAGAAATTACCGAAAGTATGTTAATTGAAGATATTGAGTCTACGATTAGTCTACTTAGCCAGTTGCAGGAGCGTGGGATTCAAATTAGTATTGACGATTTTGGTACGGGATATTCATCCTTAAGCTATCTTCACCGTTTACCTGTGGATTATCTTAAGGTTGATCGTTCCTTTGTGCATGAAATTCAATCAAGCAAAAGAAATCATCAGATTGTCGAAACTATTATGGCACTGAGTGATCATTTAGAATTGAATGCGATCGCAGAAGGAATAGAAACTCTAGAACAACTAGAACGCTTGCAAAATCTTGGCTATAAATTCGGTCAAGGATATCTATTCTCAAAGCCTCTAAGCCAAAAAGAAGCAGAAGAATTCGTAATTCGTAATTCGTAGTTCGTAATTCG
>NZ_JAYGHH010000009.1:98064-102022 GCF_034931045.1 Nodularia sp. UHCC 0506 | reverse complement strand
AGCACTTTCCCCACTCAGCACTCAGCACTCAGCACTCAGCACTTTCCCCACTCTCTGTTACAACTCACAGGACTGGGAAGCATTTTCTAAATCAAATTGTGCAAAACTAATTAATCCTAAATGTGCTGAATTTCGCATTAATTCTTTTGCTAATAGAAAACCAGAAATTGTCCAGGTTTGATATCTTCTCGCTTCCTTACCAATTAATAGCCCCCGTGTACCATCATAATATTCCGGCCAATTATCCTGACTCAGACGTGCTTGGGCAATTTCCAAGGCGCGTTTCCCAATATCTGTTCTAGCCGTTTTTTGAGACGCAGCAATTAATGACCACAATAACACTGGCCAACTACCACCATTATGGTACGACCAAGGAATATTTCTAGGGTCAGAGCCTGTAAAAATTCTGTATTCCTCTTTTTCTACAGCCGGAAAACAGATTTTCATCGGCATTTCTCCTACCAAATCATCCCACTGTTCTTCAATGAGATTCATAATGGCTTGGGATTGCTGTTCACTCGCTAGAGAGGAAATAATAGCCATCATATTTCCCAATGCAAAAAAACGTGTATCTAGTTGTGATGGACCAACATTACCTGCTAAGTAACCACCGTGTTTAGGCAACCACATAGCTAAATTAGCATAGGGAATGGAATCAGGATATATATTAAATTGATTAACTGCTGACTCTCCGTATTCTTCACCCTTAAAGCGATAAATTACATTCAATCGCTTCATATCAATCCAATAGTGATGACGAATATGATCTCTTAATAGAGGTAAGCGATTATCAATCCCGATGACAATTTCTTCATCACCTGCACAAATCAGCAACTTCCGCGCCGAACGTAATGCTGAATAAAACAAAGCTTGAATTTCCAAAGGATATCCATAGATACCCATACGCCGATAAATCATACAAGCCCCATCTGGAACTAACAGCGTGGGATACATATCAAATCGTGTCGCCAAGCAGAGTTCCATAATTAAACTGATTCCTTGCTGAAATTCTGGCTGCAAGGCGAAACTTATATCTTTTGTAGCTTTGACATAGGCATATAGTATAATAACCCACCACAGACAAGAATCAACAGGTGTAACTCTAGCGATCGCGTGTTCACCAAAATCCGCTTCTAAAGTTTCGCAACCATCTTTTAATACAACCTTGAAGCTGGCTGGTATCAAACCTTGACCGGGTATATAAGCATCAAATTGGCCTTTTTTCGGCTGTAACTTTAAAGTTTCTTCTAAAAAATTACGGACAATATCATATTTACCCTTGATCAGAAAAAGCAAGGCTGAAGAGACAAAATCCCTAATAAAACAATGATCATGATTTAACGCTTTTTGCGAAGCATCATAGGTAGCAATTGTACCTACAGGACGACCTTGGTAGTAAAGAATCGACTTTTCTAAAATTTCCCAGGCCTGTTTCTCTAAATTATCAACTATTACTACTTCCTCTCTTTCCATTACGAGAAACACTCCATTATGATGGGATTTTGGCAAGAGAAAAACCAGAGTTCAACTCTTCCTTTTCAATACTTATTATTGGGGTGATGAATATACAAACACTTAGTTTTTCCCACGATTTAACTAGGGCGACATTCCATCGTCCATATTCTCAGGATAACCCAAGTTTCTCATTTACTTCATTTTCACATAAGCTCTGATTTTAAAGTGATTACCCAGAGCAATTGAGAAAATAACAAAAGCCCCATAGAACTACAAAGGGGCTTTCAAAATAATGTTTATTTTTGACAGTTTACACACTATATCTGAAGTATTACTGCACTTGATTTTGCCATAGCAGTCATCATCATTAAGCTCACGATATCTACTATCTAGGTATGTAAGTTTCTACACTGCCAATTTCAAACTCACAGGCGCGGGAAATTGCTTCAGGTGGTAATTCATCAAAACTCACTAACGGTAAATAATTGGGATTATCCATGAGTTCTTTCGCCAACAAGAAACCAGCAATTGTCCAAGTTTGATATTTCCTGGCTTGTTTGCCAATTAATCGCCCTTTCTTACCGTCATAATATTCTGGCCATTCATCTTCACTCAATCTAGCTTTGGCAATTTCAATAGTCTTTCTGGCTAAACCAGTCTTATTAGTTTTTACAGCTGCGGCGGCAAACATCCACATTAATACTGGCCAACTTCCAGCATTATGATATGACCAAGGGATATTTTTGGGGTCACATCCGGTAACAATTCTGTATTCTTCGCTTTCTAAAGCTGGGAAACAGATTTTCATCGGCATATCTCCCACCAAATCGTCCCATCGTTCCTCAATCAAATTCATAATGGCTTGTGACTGTTCTTCGGTGGCTAAATCGGAAATAATCGCCATTAAGTTACCCAGTGCAAAGAAACGCGTGTCTAACTGCGATGGACCGACATTACCAGCTAAATAACCACCTTTTCTCGGTAGCCACTTGTCTAATTCGTAATAGGGAAGTGAGTCTACATAGATATTAAATAGATTCACTGCGCCTTTGCCATATTCTTCACTCCTGAAGCGATAAATTGCATTGAGGCGATTAATATCTATCCAATAATGCTGGCGAATGTGAGCGCACAAAAGCGGTAAGCGGTTATCAATTGCTACGACTATATCTTGATTACCTTGACAAGCCAGCATCTCACGCGCCGCACGCAAAGCTGAATAAAATAAAACCTGAAGTTCTAGAGGATGGCCATAAATACCCATCCGACGGTCAATCATACAAGCACCATCGGGAACCAACAGCGTCGGGTACATATCAAAGCGATTAGCCAAGCAGATTTCGATAATTAACCGGATACCGTTTTGGAAATCAGGTTGATAGGCGATGGAATAATCCTTGGTGGCGACTACATAAGCACGTAACAAAATAATCCACCATAGACAAGAATCTACTGGGGTAACTCTAGCGATCGCGTGTTCTCCAAAATCTGCCTCTAAATGTTCTTCTCCATTTTCTACTACAACTTTAAAGCTGGCTGGAATTAACCCACGTCCAGGCTTATAAGCATCTAATTCCCTTTCTTTAGGCTGTAACTTCAAAGTTTCTTCCAAAAAATTGCGAACAATTTCTGTTCTACCTTTGATCAGAAAAATTAACGCTGAAGAGACAAAATCCCGGACAAAGCACTGGTCATAATTTAGTGCTTCTACAGATGCGTCATAGGCAGCTACAGTCCCAATGGGGCGACCTTGATAATAGAGAATTGACTTCTCTAGCGCTCGCCATGCTTGTTCTTCTATATTCTCATCTGTTAGGACTTCATTTATTGGCATCGCTAGGTAACTCCATTGAGGGGGTGATTTTTTAGTAGATGCGCCTTCATTGATTATTTATGCTATTTTAAGCATAACAAATACTATGTTTTGAATAGCAAATTGCTGTAAAAAAATAACTTATCAACAATAACTTAAGCTACTAAATTCTACGCAACTTAATCTATAATTAGTTGGTTTTTAATTATCTTTTTGATAAATGGTAGCTAAGTATTTTTAGCCTCAAGCCATTTCATGATTCCTCAAAGTAGCGACACCATATATATTCCCAGATTATTCTGTGTCTTGTCTGTACATTCGTAACCTGACTTGATCAAACAGGAATATCTCTCCGGTATTACTCAATGTGTGTACAGCTTTAACTATGTCTAGTAAATTTACTTAATCAGAATTTAGGTTTGAGGCGGTAAATTAGATTATTCCCCTATAATTTCATAATTTATAATGTTTTCTGAGAATATGCAATATAAAAGCTCAACAATTTTAGAGGTCAATACTTCTCAGAAGGTGCATATTTTAGCTAAATTACCAATAATCAGGTAAATTTTTGGGAGTACAGTCGAAAAATATATACGGCACATAACTTAAAGCGGATGCAGGTTTTCCGCAAGACACCAGAAAATTACCACACCAATATAAAGTAATTATTGAGGCAATCACAAAACCTTA
>NZ_JAYGHH010000009.1:83363-97961 GCF_034931045.1 Nodularia sp. UHCC 0506 | reverse complement strand
AGAATTAAGAAATTGTGAATGTATTCCAGGGAAATTGAGTATTTGGTTACAGTTTAAAAATAATTTGAGTAAAAACACCAGCACGCTAGGTAAATCACAAATTAGCTTGTTATTTATCAATTTTTCGTTAATAACGAACCACAGAGGCGCAGAGGACACAGAGGAAGAGAAGGGAATGATCAGATACAGTTAGTTGATGGTTGATAAACGTCAAATTCTCCCCTCTCTTGAGGATATAAACAGATCGGCGATAAATGCTGCACCTGTTTGGGAAATTGGTTTGATTGTGATTTAAGGAGTTGTAGAATAGGAAGTAATTTGAGTAACTTGGTTTTGAGAATTTAATTTTAAATGCGTTTCTTCTAAATAATAAGTATCATTTCCTTCTTCTAAAGGATTGCTATGCAAAATTATTTTATCTTTGGTTTTTTCGGTTTTTTCAAAAGGTTGTTGACTGTTGAGGACAGCTTTAGCAATGTTCATGGCTTTATCTTGATCAACACTGGATATAAATTGAATATCAGTGATAAAAGATTCTGTACCAGAGATTTTTAGATAAACTATGCCATCGGCAAATTGATATGGTTTCAAGATAGTACAATAAGTATCTTGGTTAGTCTTTTCACAGATGTTGTTCCATTTTGGCAAATTAGCCAAGACTTCTGGCTGAATTGGTGATTGGCTAAAGCTGGTGTCTGTTGCTAGTTTCTGACAACCATCTTCACAATCAGGAGGATCTGAAACAGGCTTTGGTTGTTCAGCAGAAATTTCTGAAACAGGTTTTGCTTGTTCCGTGGGAGCATCTGAAACAGGTGGTGATTGTTCAGTTTGCGGGTTTGTGTCACAACCAGTCAAAATTAACCCGAAAGCTAAGGGAATAAAAAGCCCAAATTTTGTGATCACTTGTTTTGTCATCATGGGATTTTAAAGTAAATTATTAGACTTGTTTATGCTGTCATTATCAGTATTAAATAAACTTTCGTTTCCTGTAAAGGTTCCCATAAGATAAAGGTGTAGAATTGCTATGAAACTTTGTGTAAAATACAGCATTCCGCTATTTTAAATTTTGAGATCACAAATTGCGTTTAATATGACTTCAGTTTCTCCTCACAAAAAAGCCAAAGCCCTTAAATCTACTAGTCGCCGCCCAGCAAAAGAACTCTGTAGCGAGTGCGGATTGTGTGATACATATTATATTCACTATGTCAAGGAAGCCTGCGCTTTTATTAATCAGCAGATAGGGGGACTGGAAGCAGAAACCCACAAGCGATCGCGTGACCTAGATAATGAAAATGAACTCTACTTTGGTGTTCATCAAGACATGATCGCCGCCCGCAAACAGCAGCCCATAGAAGGCGCACAATGGACGGGTATTGTCAGTAGCATTGCCATTGAAATGCTGAATCGCGGCTTAGTGGAAGGTGTTGTCTGTGTACAGAATACCAAAGAAGACCGCTTTCAACCCATGCCAGTCATCGCCCGCACCCCAGAAGAAATACTGGCAGCGAGAGTAAATAAACCAACATTATCGCCCAACCTTTCTGTTTTGGAACAAATAGAAAAATCAGGCATGAAACGGTTATTAGTAATTGGTGTAGGTTGCCAAATTCAAGCCCTGAGAGCCGTAGAAAAAGAACTAGGTTTAGAAAAGTTATATGTATTGGGTACACCTTGCGTAGATAACGTTACCCGCGCTGGACTGCAAAAATTCTTAGAAACTACCAGCCGTTCACCTGAGACAGTGGTGCATTATGAATTTATGCAAGACTTCCGAGTTCACTTCAAACATGAGGATGGTTCCAGCGAAACTGTGCCATTCTTTGGTTTAAAGACGAACAAACTCAAAGATGTGTTTGCACCGTCTTGTATGACTTGCTTTGATTATGTGAATTCCCTAGCTGATTTAGTTGTGGGTTATATGGGCGCGCCCTTCGGCTGGCAGTGGATTGTAGTCAGAAATGATACAGGTAAAGAAATGCTGGACTTGGTGCAAGACCAGTTGGACACTCAGCCGGTGATGTCTCAGGGGAACAGGAAAGAAGCTGTACAACAGAGTATTCCTGCTTACGATAAAGGGGTGACTCTGCCGATGTGGGCGGCAAAATTGATGGGTGTGGTGATTGAAAAGATTGGTCCGAAGGGTTTGGAGTATGCGCGGTTTTCCATTGATTCCCATTTTACGCGGAATTATTTGTATGTGAAGCGCAATTATCCTGAGAAGTTGCAAGCTCATGTACCGGAGTTTGCTAAGAGGATTGTGGGACAGTATAAGTTACCGGATTGATGGCTCACGCAAAGAACCCCTTTGCACTCTTTCCTTTGCGCCTTTGCGTGAAACAATCCTAACTCTTATAACCCACAGCATCCATCGCCGCTTCTAATGCGATCGCAATATGAGTCCAATGAGTCCCCCCCTGGCAATAAACTACATAAGGCTCTCTTAAAGGTCCATCCGCCGAAAACTCCAAAGTACTCCCCTCAATAAATGTCCCCCCAGCCATCACTACTTGGCTCTCATACCCCGGTATCTCATCGGGAATGGGTTCGAGATAGGAACCCACAGGTGAATGCTGCTGTATCGCCTTACAGAAAGCAATTAACTTGGCCGCAGAACCCAATTTAATCGCCTGAATTACATCCCCACGAGGCGCAAGAGGTGCGGGATTTACGGGATAACCCAATTTATCGAATACATAACCAGTCAAGTGAGTCCCCTTCATGGCCTCCCCTACCATCTGGGGAGCTAAAAATAAGCCTTGGAACAGCAGCCGATTTTGGTCAAAGGTTGCACCACCATAACTCCCAATACCAGGAGCAGTTAAACGACAAGCGGCGGCTTCCACTAAGCCAGCCCGACCAGCAACATAACCGCCAGCTGTGACAATCGTTCCCCCAGGATTTTTAATCAACGACCCCGCCATTAAGTCAGCACCAACATCTGTGGGTTCTCTGGTGTCAATGAATTCCCCATAACAGTTATCGACAAAGCAGACTGTGTTGGGGTTTTGCTGTTTAACTAAATGAACGATTTTTTCTATATCCGCAATTGATAAACTCGGCCGCCAGGAATAACCACAAGAGCGTTGAATTAATACTAACCGGGTGTTTTCACCTACGCTATGACTTAAGGTTTCCCAATCTATAGTTCCTTGGGCAGTTAACTCCAATTGGCGGTAATTTATGCCAAACTCAATAAGGGAGCCTTGACCTTTACCCCGTAAACCAATGACTTCTTCGAGCGTATCGTAGGGAGAACCGACCACTGCTAACATTTCATCTCCAGGACGAAGAACACCAAATAAGCCGCACGCGATCGCATGAGTTCCAGAAACGAATTGCACCCGCACGGCCGCAGCTTCCGCGCCCATGACTTCGGCATAAACTTTATCTAAAGTTTCTCGTCCTAGATCATCGTGACCATAACCACTAACACCAGCAAAATGGTGTGCGCCTACACGGTGATTACGAAAGGCATCTAGGACTCGTTTGAGATTATGCTTGACCTGAGCGTCAATTCCAGAAAAAATCTCTATTAGTGCCTGTTCTGCTTGCCGCAGATGTTCTAAGCTGTTCATTAGTTCCTCTTTTAGAAAAAATTATAGATATGCGGATTTTCAAACCCCGCAGATTAGGTTAGACAATTTCAATTCGGGTTATTGCATGACAATTGCTACTTCCACTAAACTTCAAATTAACTGGGTAAATACCCTGTTCTTCTTAGCCCTGCACATCGGTGCTTTGTTTGCTTTTCTTCCCAGCAACTTTAGCTGGAATGCCGTCGGTGTAGCTTTATTGCTTTACTGGATCACAGGTGGACTGGGGATTACTCTGGGATTTCACCGTCTAGTAACTCACCGCAGTTTTCAAACTCCTAAATGGCTGGAATATTTCTTGGTCTTTTGCGGGACTTTAGCCTGTCAAGGCGGGCCAATCGAGTGGATCGGGACACATCGCATTCATCATTTACATTCTGATACCGACCCAGATCCCCACGATTCCAATAAAGGCTTCTGGTGGAGTCATATCGGTTGGTTAATTTATCACTCTCCCTCTCATGCTGATGTTCCTCGTTTTACCAAAGACATTGCCGAAGACTCAGTTTATCAGTTTTTACAAAAATATTTCATTTTGATTCAGGTAGCACTGGGTTTATTACTCATGTATCTGGGTGGCTGGTCTTTTGTGGTTTGGGGAGTATTTGCGCGCATTGTCTGGGTCTACCATTGCACTTGGCTAGTGAACAGCGCTACTCACAAATTCGGTTATCGCAGTCATGATTCAGGCGATCGCTCCACAAACTGCTGGTGGGTCGCTGTGCTAGTATTTGGCGAAGGCTGGCATAATAATCACCATGCTTTTCAATACTCTGCTCGTCACGGGCTGGAATGGTGGGAAATCGATTTAACTTGGATGACAATTCAATTGCTGCAACTACTTGGTCTGGCTACTAATGTCAAGTTGGCAGATAAAAAGCAGTAATTTCCCGGTTATTCGTTAATAGTGGATAAATTAAAGAATTTATTCACTATTGGCTAAAGAGTAATTTCTACGAGCAACTAATAACAATTCAATATCTCAGAAAATTACTGCCCATAGCTATTTAATAGTGCGCTTGTGTAGCTGAGGTTGTTATAATCTGAGACGCTAATGTTAAGAAACTTTGCGGCCAGCCACTTTTTTGGTGACTCGGCTGTGAAGCATACTGTTTTCCAGGTGTTCATGACTACATCAATAATCAACAGCCAGAAACTAGGTGAAGACCTTGGTGATTCCAACCTGAAACTCAAAGATATTATCAAAACTTTGCCACGGGAATGTTTTGAGAAAAACAGCCGCAAAGCTTGGACACAGGCGCTACTAAGTGTTTTGATGGTTGGTTTGGGCTACTCTTTTCTGGCAATCAGTCCGTGGTTCCTTCTGCCCGTAGCTTGGATTTTTACAGGCACTGCTTTAACAGGTTTTTTCGTAGTTGGCCATGATTGTGGTCACAGGTCTTTTGCTCAACGACCTTGGGTAAATGATTTAGTGGGTCACATATTCATGGCTCCCTTAATTTATCCCTTCCACAGTTGGCGGATTAAGCATAATTATCACCATGCTCATACCAATAAGTTGGATGAGGATAATGCTTGGCATCCCATTAGAACAAACGTATTTGCCAATTGGACACCCTTGAGACAATTTGCCTTTGAAGGCTTCATGCGTAAGCGTCTGTGGTGGGTAGGTTCTATTGGACATTGGGCATTGGTACATTTTGATGCGCGGAACTTCAAACCCAAAGACCAATCAAGTGTTAAGCTTTCTGTAGCTGTAGTCGTGATATTTGCTGCGATCGCATTTCCTCTCCTAATAGCGACAACAGGTATTTGGGGATTTGTCAAGTTTTGGCTCTTACCCTGGATGGTATACCATTTTTGGATGAGTACCTTCACCATTGTTCACCACACTGCTTCAGATGTTCCTTTTAACACAGCAAGCAAGTGGAACGAGGCTTTAGCACAACTATCTGGTACTATTCATTGTGATTATCCTCGTTGGGTAGAAATTCTTTGCCACGATATAAATGTTCACGTTCCTCATCATATTTCAACTGCCATTCCTTCCTATAATTTGCGGTTAGCCTACAGCAGCATCAAAGAAAATTGGCAGCCTTATCTCCATGATGAATGCAAATTCTCATGGTCTTTAATGAAGCAAATCACAGACCAATGTCAATTATATAAAACTGATATTGGCTATGAGACTTTCGACGAATATTACGCAGGAAAATAAAGAGCAACCAACTTGTATTATTGTTGTTGCAATAGTTTTTAGTATCCTGTAAATTAAATAGATTCTGGTAATTCTTGATCTACTTAACTATTCTTAGGTGAATTACCAGAGATTATCTTCTTGAGTATTAGTTAAACCTGATACTAGAGATATGTCAGAAAAATTCGATTTATATTTCACCAAAGAATCAAGTGCAATCAAATACCATCGCTTTCAATAATCCTGATGACTGTGAACCGTCTGAGGATATAACCAAACTCCCCTTTACTCTTCAGGATTTGAAAGCAGCAATACCTGCTGAATGCTTTCAGCCAAGTGTGACAAAATCCCTATTTTATTTCTTTCGTGACATCTTGATTATTAGTTTGCTTTATGCAGTGGCTAATTATTTAGATTCTTGGTACTTTTGGCCAATTTTCTGGGTCATGCAAGGAACAATGTTTTGGGCTTTGTTTGTAGTTGGACATGACTGTGGACACCAATCTTTTTCTAAGCATAAATGGCTGAATGATTTGATTGGACATTTATCTCACACACCGATATTAGTTCCTTATCACGGTTGGAGAATTAGCCACAGAACTCACCACAAAAATACTGGCAATATCGATAACGATGAAAGCTGGTATCCTGTGTCAGAATCCCAGTATAAAGAAATGCCATTAGTTCAAAAGTTAGGCAGATATTATGTCTTTCTTTTGGCTTATCCGGTGTATTTATTCAAGCGTTCTCCAGGAAAGGAAGGCTCTCACTTTTTGCCTAGTAGCCCACTTTTTAAGCCTTCAGAAAAATGGGATGTGTTGACTAGTACTGCACTTTGGATAGGGATGGTAGCTTTACTAGGTTTCTTCACCTTTCAATGGGGCTGGATGTGGTTACTAAAATACTACGCTATGCCTTATATTGTGTTTATAATTTGGCTAGATTTGGTGACATTTTTGCATCATACAGAGTCAGATATTCCTTGGTATCGTGGAGAAGATTGGACTTTTCTTAAAGGTGCAATTTCTAGTATTGATAGAGACTATGGCTTTATCAATCATATCCATCATGATATCGGTACTCATGTTGCTCATCATATCTTTCTCAATATGCCTCACTACAATTTATTGAAGGCGACTGAGGCGATTAAACCAATTATGGGTGAATATTTCCGCAAGTCTGAAGAACCTATATGGAAATCTGTATGGCGTTCTGCTATTAGCTGTCATTTTGTTCCGGATACAGGTAGTAAGGTTTACTACACATCCAATCATCAGAAGTAGGCGAGGATGATTCTTCACTATATACACTAAAGTCCGCCGTCGCGGACTTTTTTTATCGGGCTACGCCTCGCTGACGCTAACACGCAGAGTCGCAAAGAACAGGAGTTTAGGAGAATTAAGACAAATTTCTTAATTGAATATTAAGGTTTTGATTAATTTCTATTATTCTGTAAAAATTGATTCTGGTAGTTTTTATCTACTGAGTTTTTGAGGTGAATTACTAGAGTGTACATTCTGGTGTATTCGTCAAATCTGACACTAGAGATATACAAAAAATTCCGATTTTTATCCCACAAATGAATCCAGTGCAATCAAATAGATGACACAAACACAACCAAAAGTAACTTTTACCAAAAACTACGGTTTTAGAAAGGAACTAAATAAGCGAGTTGATGCTTATTTTCAGTCTCAGAATATCTCTACTAGAGATAATGCAGCGATGTACATGAAGACAACCGTTATTTTGTCATGGGTCATCGCTACTTGGACTTTTACGCTCTTCGGTCCCCCTGAAATATGGCTAAAAATCATTGGCTGTATTGCTTTAGGATTCGGTATTGCTGGTATTGGTTTTAGTGTAGGACATGATGCAAATCATGGTGGTTATTCTCGCCATAAAATTGTCAATAATATCTTTGGTTATACCTTCGATATAATTGGTTTGTCTAGTTTTCTGTGGAAATTTAGACATAATTTTCTACACCACAAATACACTAATATATTAGGGCATGATGTAGAAATACATGGTGATGGTTTAGTTCGGATGACTCCCTATATGGAGCATCAATGGTATCATACATTTCAACACTTATTCATTTGGTTTATATATCCCATCATCCCCCTGTATTGGTCTTTTGCTGATGTTTATTTAGTTATGTTTAAGCGTAAATATCATACTTACGATATTCCTACACTTAAACCACTAGATTTATTCGTTTTCTTCAGTGGAAAATTAATTTGGCTAGGACTGTTTTTGGGAATACCAATTGCTGTTGGATATTCGCCTATACAAGCGGTTGTGGGATTTGTGATTACTTACATGACCTATGGCTTAATGATTTGTGTAATTTTCATGCTGGCTCATGTTTTAGAAGCAGCCGAGTTTATTGAACCCAATTCAGATTTGCAACAAATTAATGACGAATGGGCAATATTTCAAATCAAAACCACTGTAGATTTTGCTCCTAAAAATCAGTTTTTAAACTGGTATCTTGGTGGTCTTAACTATCAAGTTGTACATCATTTATTCCCGAATATTTGCCACGTTCATTATCCACAAATAGCTAAAATTTTAGCTGATGTTTGCGAAGACTTTGATGTCAAATACAATGTTTGCGAAACTTTTACTGAAGCCTTAGCTTCTAATTATCGCTGGTTAAAACTCATGGGAAGCACACCAAAACCACAGTAAGTCCCCATGAATAAATCATCATAGCTTGTAGTTGCGCTTTAGCGCTAAAGCGCAACTACAAAGGAATAGTGATAAAATGACTGTATTATGAACTATCTATGAAAAGTTCTATGACTTTCACTATTGAAGATGTAGACAGACTACAACAAAAGCTACAAGAAGATCCGCAGGACTACCAAATAGAACTGCAAGAAGGAAATATTGTAGTTATGGGTCCATCAGATATTGAATCTAGTGAGATTGGGGCTGAATTAATCAGGTTATTAGGTAATTGGATAAAACCTCGTAAACTTGGGCGGATATTTGACTCAAGTGGTGGGTTTATTATGCCAAATACTGATTTACGCGCTCCTGATGTTTCTTTTGTAGCTGCTTCAAGACTAAAACGCACGGTGAGAGATTTTGGTCAGTTAGTACCTGATTTGGTTGTAGAAATAAAATCGAAAACCGATAGAGTTTCTAAGTTAGAAGATAAAGTTAAGTTATTTTTAGAGTTAGGTGCAAGAGTAGGAATATTAATTAATCCTGATGAATTATCTGTAAGTGTATATCGTCCTCATGGTGATGTTGAAGTTTTAACGGGTGAAGATAAGTTATCTATGAATGAGTTATTTCCAGGTTGGGAAGTTGCTGTTTCTGAATTATGGCCACCTGTATTTGAATGATTCAATTAATTAGGAATTGCGAGGACGTTCGGAAATTTTCAGGTCATATAAAAATAAATGTATAATTTCCAGAGGTGACATTGGCGGACTATGAACCATCAAGTCATCACTACCTGGATGCAGATGAAACCGTATTCCTCTTTCTTGATTATCATGTCCAGGAGGATTAAGGTCAAATCGCAGAAATTTAATGGGGTTATCGTCTAAAAATCTTATTTCAAAGTCAAAGCCAATAATTTCAGCAGGTTTATAATTTTGATTAACTAAAATTGCAAAATCAAACCAGCAACCATCCATTCTCTCAAAATGGGGAATTTCTTTAAGTCGCTTAAAGTTTCGTTCTCCTCCAGTAATTTCAATAATTCCTTTTGTTGGCTTAGTTATTTTGAGTAATTTATGGATTTCATGAAGTTTTGTTTTTAAAAGACCATTAGCGGATGCTTTAGTCAAACACTGGAAAATTTCACCCCGCAATACCTTAGCACTTTTAACAGTCATGGGAGCGCTTTTTAAGAGTCTTTCTTGTACGTCCTCACAAATTTGCTCCCAGTCACTTTTACTGCCCAATTAAATCTCCTCTGTCAAGAAGTACAAGCCATTCAGCATATTTAGGTTCAGGTGGTAGAGTTTGCGCTTCAGCCATTTCAATTATTTGAGAGTCAGTTAAACCTGACCATTCTCGAAGTGCTTCTAGTCTTCCCTGACGTTCTTCAATACTGAGTAATTCTATGTCTTTTAAAAAATAATATACCCTAGAACCTAGCCAACTAACAATATTAGGAGCATAAGAAAACATGGTTTTTGCTGATTCTGGGGATAAAATCAAAACTACCCCACGCTTTAGCATCAGTTTACTTCTCTGACAATCCAATTGATACCATCTATTGTTATCCCATTGCTCAAAATCCCAAAGAATTAAATAATCTTCACTTGCATCAATAATTTTCTTTACTAGATTACTAATCTCACCATTCCCAGAAAGACATCCCACTTCACATTCTGCAAAAATTGTCAGTGTGTCCTTCAAATCATTGACTAATTCCTGAGAATCTGAACCAGAAACAATAAGCGCTGACCAAATATTTCCTTCTGGCTGTGAACCAATTCTCTGCAAAAACTCATCAATGGAAACTGATGTACTCATGAAAATATATTATATTACTCTGTAATTTTTTCAATGAATGGCTCAAGAGCTGGATGAACTGTATGGCGAATTTTTGGATATCTATACTCCAAAATTATTCGTCTTACTAACAAGCGTAAATCTTCATCAGTTCTAGGAATAAATATTTCTGTATTCATAGTTTGTCTAACAATTTTTAGTTCGTCCTCTGAAATTCCAAGTAACTGATTTCTACTAAAGGAAGTAACTGCATTTATAACATGACGTACTTCTACTTTATTTTGATTTGATAGATATGTTTCTTCTATTGATGCTTGCGACAAACTAATAAAATCTCGTAAAACTCCACCAGAAAGTTTGATAAGTGCTTCAATGGCTGATTTTTCTATAAAATCTTCAGATGAGCGAGTTTGAATAATTTTCTCAAAGAAGTTATAAGCTGTTTGATCATTATTTATATCAAAAAATGGCTGATGATAGAAGTAATCTAGACGATTATCAACGGTATCACGATATTCACTATAAAGAGCAATTATAGGTCCGACTATTACTAGACCAATACCTGCTGATGAGATAGCTTTTGCATCTGAAGATACAATCTGCATAAAAGTTTTAGCATCATCCAGACGGTCTAATCCATCAAATAAAAGAACGATATGCCCATACTTTGTTGAGGCTGCTTTCCTGATTTCGGTCACTGCTTCTAGTAACTCTGCCTTAACACCGTACTTATCTGATGTATTAGGAATAATGCCTTTATGCCTTCTATTCCATGACTTTGTGTTAAGGGCAAGTGCAAGATTAGATATTGTGAGGTCTATATCATGCTCTTCGCTATAACCAAATGCAAGATTAAAAATAAGGTTTATATATTTTTTAACTGTTTCATTCTCACTATCTGCCATAATTTCAGAAAGTTTTAAACCCGCGATCGCAGTCAGAACACCACTAGATATTTGAGAAATATCTGTATATAAACTTACATCAACGTAAATTGCATGAATATCTTCTATTTCATTAATTTGCTCACAAGCAACCAACAATTGAGTTGTTTTCCCAGAACCAATTCCTCCTATCAACAGGTGGGAAGAAGAGGGACGCAGAGCTATTCGTCCTGAGATATGATCTACAAGTAATTTTCCTGG
This sequence comes from Nodularia sp. UHCC 0506, assembly GCF_034931045.1. Classification (NCBI taxonomy): domain Bacteria; kingdom Bacillati; phylum Cyanobacteriota; class Cyanophyceae; order Nostocales; family Nodulariaceae; genus Nodularia; species Nodularia sp. UHCC 0506. Next base: position 86,583 of record NZ_JAYGHH010000009.1, on the reverse strand, counting down.
TGCGTGTACATAATAACCGCTTTCAATGGCTTTCGATGGATCTGCTGCTCCTTCAAAAGCTGCCATCCTTTCCCTAAAAAGCTTTAGTCGATTTGACATATAATTTAAATTCTGGGTTGATGAAGTTTTGCTGACTATCAGAAGTTAGTTGAATACATTTAATGATTATTTTAAATATAAAACTAAATATAAAACAGTTTTACTTCTCTCATAACTTCTAAAATCGCCCATTCCCCTGTACTATATGCTTTGCAGTGGTTAGAGTTTCTAAACTAATAAATCCTCTCCGGTGTCCTTTTTGGTTAGACATACCGAGAAATACTGAATCTCCCCGTGAAGGGTTGCGAGAAAAGCGGGGGGAAGTGTTGATGTAAGTAGAAGCGCTGTTTACTCCTAAAGCAAACTGGCGACTTTCTTGATAGGATTCGGTAACTATGCAGTCAGCATGACCGCTACTATATTGATTAATCCAAGCGATCGCATCTTCTAAACTATCTACTAGTTTAAAGGCTACTGTCTTGGTTAAATAAGAATTTCCCCATTCTTCTGACTTAACTAACTGCAAGTGCGGAAAAGCTTCTACTAGCTCTTCATCTCCTTTGATTTCAAAGCCTTTCTCTTTCAGACTGTTCCACAGAACTGCCAAAGATGATGGTAAGGCTTGACGATGAATTAATACTTTTTCAATGGCGTTTACTTGGTCTGGTTCGCTTTCATGGCTATCTGTAATCATCCAGCGAATCATGTCTAAGCTGCTATTGTGTGAGCAGTAAAGATAACAGTTACCCATTGCTGATTTTAACACGGGGCAAGTTGATTGACGCATTACCTGCTGGACTAAGCTAGAACGTCCATAAGGCAAGACTAAATTCACATATTTGTCTTGAGTGACTAAATCCCGGATGGAAGCACCGTGTTCGGCTTTTATTAGTTCTAAGCAACCTGGAGGTAAACCTTCTTCTTCCAGGGCGATTTGCAGGACATTGGCGATCGCTTCGTTAGAATGACTTGCCTCTGTACTACCCTTAAGTATAATACTATTACCAGTTTTAATACATAAACCAGCTGCGATCGCACCTAAATCTGGAAAAGCCTCATAAACAAAAGCAATTACTCCCAAAGGCATTAACTGAGTGTAACTCTGGGAATCTTCCAGTTGATAGTCAGCGTTCCTAACTCGCCGTAAAGGGTCAGAAATTTCCCCCAACCTCTGAAGAACTTCTACTGCGGCTTCTAGTCTCGTGGGAGTCAGTTTTAACCAATCTAAAATTAACTCTGGCACAGCCATTTCTTTGCTGGCTTCTAAATCCAAAGTGTTGGCTTCTAAAATGTCATCAAAGGAGTTCAAGAGCGCTTGTGCCATTGCTAACACAGCACGACTGCGGTCTACTCCCTTGGTAAAACCCAACTTGAGGGAGGCTTGATAAGCACGTTTAGCGCTAGTAATTGGTTCGGGGGAATCATCCAAAAGTTCAACGGTCATTGAATTAACGTCTGTAGGTAAACCAGACCATCAGTGCAGGCAGAATAGCCAACAGCACCGCCACTATCGCCCAGGCAATAATGCTAGAACTATTTGCCAATTGCAGTGCTAACGGTAACCATATAATCACTAGCACGAATATAATGCCCAGCGCTATAGGTAAATAGCTTTCTCCCAACCGTGTCGGCACAACACGCCAACTTTTTCCCGTCCAATGCCAAGCTCGTTTGTAGGGATAGGAAGTTGAAAGTTGTTCTAGAATACGACCATTATCTTCTATTACAAAGATTTGTTGACAGCGATCGCAACCAAATGCTTCTGTGAGTGTAATCGGAATTAACTGTCCTTTGCGACGGCAGGGACAGGGATATTCAGTGTTAAAACTAATTTTTTCTGGTTTTTGAGATGGCACAAGCGTTATGGTAACTTGAGCGTGTGTTTCTGTTGTGCAAGAATACCATTCCACAATGCCTTGAGGTTTGGTTTCTCACGTCAATGGTTAGGAGATGCTAAATCATGCTTTGCCTGATAATTCTGCTGTTTGACTAGCCAGATTTAATTAAGTGTAGTACACCCACATCATGCAGGTTGACTATACCCAAAAAAATTGTAGTCAGATTTAACAATCTTGAAGAATATATCAGCCTGAACGCAAACTATTTTAAAGCGGGTAACGCGATTCGAACGCGCGACATTCACCTTGGCAAGGTGACGCTCTACCACTGAGCTATACCCGCAGTCCCATGTAAACTCTATAATCTCAGATATATTTTTATTTGTCAACCCCTAAATTTAAAGTGCTGAGTTTTTTGACTCAGCACCCAGAAAATACCTCAGCCTAGCTCTTCTGATTCGGCAGCTAAATTGCCTATGTTTTTGGTAGGAAAAGATGCTGGCAAAGACTGTCCATTTGGGGAATAGGACTCTGTGAGATTAGAACGCAATTGCCGCATCAAACTAGCCATTTCTAGGGCGTTCATGGCGTAATCCCAGCCATGATTGCCTTTAATCCCGGCTCGTTCTAAGGCTTGCTGCATGGTATCTACTGTCAAAATGCCAAAAATCACCGGCACACCAGTTTGAAAACTAGCGGCGGCAATGCCCTTAGAAACTTCAGCTGATACATAATCAAAGTGAGGCGTTTGTCCCCTAATGACTGCACCTAGACAAATTACCGCATCATAACGATGGGAAAGTGCTAGTTGGCGGGCGACTAGAGGCACTTCAAAACTGCCAGGAACCCAAACATAGTCCACTTGGCTACCTTGGGGGTCTGGGTCTACACCGTGGCGTTTCAAGCAATCTTGACAACCCTGTAGCAGTTTCCCGGTAATGAGGTCGTTGAACCGACCAACAACCACTGCTAAATGCAACGGTTCCGTTTGAGCAAAAGTTCCCTCAAAAACTGCCATGACTGCCTCTTAATCAACTATACTTTGACCAATATACATTTCTTCTTTAGATGCCAAAGAGCAGAAAAGCACATTTAGGTAAATAGAACAAGACAACAGAAAAATCTTATTCTTGGCTTTTCTGCTTCTGTAGTTGCTATCTATTTTTGGGAAATAGCCATCAGCGATCGCTTAAACTACGAAAAAGTTTAATATACCGACTAAAAGCACCAAAGCAATCCAAACTCCAGAACCAATCCAGAGGAGTTTTTTAGATTCCACCCAATTTTGTGGGGTAGCATAGGCCACAGGAACCCCAACTACCAAAACAAAAGATGTGAGAACT
>NZ_JAYGHH010000009.1:66029-83334 GCF_034931045.1 Nodularia sp. UHCC 0506 | reverse complement strand
TATCAAAGCGAATTGAAATATTATGGTCATTTTTCCTTCTCTCAAACTAGCCAAATACTAAATCTAGAATATCGTAAAGGGCGACACGAAAGGTTTTGCCTTATTTGTTAACCTAGCAGAAATTGCGTCACTATAGTTATCAGTTAGTTCTCCATAGATTCAGGTATTTGTACATCTGACCATTGACTATTGACCAAACAAGTGCTGAATACTTGCTTTCAACTTAATTTTTCTTAATTCTTCTCTCTACTCAGAACTGTCCCCACTCAGCACTCAGCACTCAGCACTCAGAACTTTCCCCACTCAGGCACTCAGAACTTTCCCCACTCAGCACTCAGCACTCAGCACTCAGCACTCAGCACTCATAAAAGCTATGGACTTAATTCTTTGTCACACCACCGCAGACTTTGACGCATTAGGAGCCGCAGTTGGGCTGACGTGTCTATTGCCAGGGAGTAAAATTGTCCTGAGTGGTGGCGCACATCCGGCTGTGAGAGATTTCTTAGCATTACACCGCGATGAGTATCCTTTGATTGAAAGACGTGCGGTTATTCCTGAAAATATTCGTTCTTTGAGAATTGTGGATACACAACAGCGCGATCGCCTGGGTAAAGCTGCTGAATGGTTAGATTTACCCAACATAAAAGAAATAATAGTTTATGACCATCACTTAAGTCAACAGCTAAATATTCCCGCCACCGCATCCCATATTGAACCAGTGGGAGCCTGTACAACTTTAATGGTGGAACACCTGCAACAACAGCAAATTCCCCTAACTCTATCTCAAGCCACAGTCATGGCTTTGGGGATTCATCTGGATACAGGCTCTTTAACCTTTGACAGTGCCACACCCAGAGATGCTTTAGCTTTAGCTTGGTTAATGGCACAAGGAGTGAGTTCATCGGTAATTTCCACCTATATTGATCCTGGTTTATCACCTCAATTACAGCAGCTATTAACAGAGTCTCTAGAAAACTTAGAATATTTTTCTCTACGAGGATATACTATTGGCTGGGTAACACTTAAAACAGATGATTTCGTACCAGGGTTATCAAGTTTAGCTTCACAACTAATAGAACTAACCGAAATTGATGCTTTATTACTGGCAAACGAATATACACATAAAATAGATGAATCGCGTTTAACAATCATTGGGAGAAGCCAAATTCCCGGTGTCAATCTCAATCTCTTATTCCAAATATTCGGTGGTGGTGGACATTCTCAAGCTGCATCCTTGAATTTACGTAAGGTAAATACACAGGAAACATTACAACAACTTCTAGACGGTATCAAAAGCTCAATTCCTCATCCGCCCACAGCCAGAGATTTGATGTCTTCCCCAGTCCGCACCATTCGTCCCGAAACCACAATTTCCCAAGCACAGAGCATTTTATTACGCTATGGACACTCTGGTTTATCTGTAGTTGATACCCAAGGAAAACTAGTAGGAATTATTTCCAGACGAGATATAGATATTGCCCTGCACCACGGATTTAGTCATGCACCAGTCAAAGGCTACATGACAACTAAAGTTAAAACAATTACACCAGATACCATCCTGCCACAAATCGAATCATTGATGGTAACTTATGATATTGGACGCTTACCAGTATTAGAAAACGAGCAATTAGTGGGAATTGTTACTCGCACCGATGTTTTACGAGAATTACATCAAACCGATGAAGATATGGGGAGATGGGAAGATGGGGAGCAAAAAGTCAAAATCACACTCAATACTGAATTACAAAATCGCCTTGCGCCGCAACTATGGCAATTACTCACCGTAGCATCCCAAGCAGCAGAAAAAAGAGGTTGGCATCTTTATTTAGTAGGTGGTGCGGTGCGAGATTTGCTATTAGCTGAATCAGCCGCAGGGTCATTAATGATTACAGATATAGACCTGGTAGTTGATGGCTTTCATCAAGCAGCAGATGTTGGTGCTGGTGTAGAACTAGCAAAAGCACTCCAGGAAATTTATCCAGGGGCGCGGTTAGAAATTCATGGGGCTTTTCAAACTGCGGCCTTATTGTGGCACAAAGACCCAGAATTAGATTCTTTATGGATGGATATTGCTACAGCTAGAACAGAATTTTATCCTTATCCAGCCGCAAATCCTGAAGTTGAAGCCAGTTCCATTCGTCAAGACTTGTATCGCCGTGATTTTAGCATTAACGCCCTCGCCTTGCGCCTGACCTCCCCTCGTTCTGGGGAATTACTCGATTTCTTCGGCGGTTTACTAGATTTACAAGCCAAGCAAATTCGGGTGTTACACCCCAATAGTTTTATTGAAGACCCGACTCGCATTTATCGTGGTGTGCGCTTTGCTGTGCGCTTTGGCTTTGAAATCGAAGAACAAACCGCAGAGTTTATCCACTATGCCATTAATAGCGGCGTTTACGATCGCACTACCCAAACAAATCTTAAAACCCCAGCCTTACAAACTCGACTCAAAGCCGAATTAAAATACATCCTCCAAACCCCCTATTGGACATCAGCGTTACAATTACTGAATAAATTAGGAGCGTTGCAGTGTATTCATCCCACCCTGAAACTGAATGAATCACTTTTGCAGCAATTGCGATTATTAGAACGCTGCTTACGACGCTTTGACTCTGAACAAACCCTCACTAATTGGGAAATGCGCCTAGAAGCGCTAATTGCCTATTTAGAACCGCAGTATCGGGTAAAAGTGGCAAGAAATCTGCACTTACCAGAGGATGGCATAAAACGCTTGGAAAATTTGGCTAAAGCCCAAATTGAGGTCAGGGAATTATTACCAACTTGTCAGCGTCCTAGTGAAATAGTGCAGTTGCTACGACAGTATGATTTACCCATGCTGATTTTAATTGCTTTGCCTAGTCCGCGCATCCTCAGAGGGCAGATATGGCATTATTTAACAGTTTTGGCAAATGTGCAGCCAATACTTAATGGCAATGATTTAAAGAAACTAGGCTACAAACCAAATCCGAAATTTCGCCAAATGTTAGATGATTTACTCGCCGCCACTTTAGACGGAGTGATTAAAAATAGAACAGAAGCTGAAGAATTTTTAGTCCAACATTATCCTCAATAAATTGTCTGGCACAGAGGAAAATTTTATGCAAATGTAAATAATAAACGGCACGCTACGCGAACAGCAAGCCCTATTTATAGTTGATAATTCCAGTCATCTTAAATTACGAATTACGAATTACGAATTACGAATTACGAATTACGAATTACGAATTACGAATTACGAATTACGAATTACGAATTAAATAGTATCTGGGTCAATATTTAATTCCCGCAGTTTCGCTGCTAAACGTTCAGCTTTTCTCGCTTCTTGTTCGGCTTTCTGTTCTGCTTGAATAGCACTTTCTTCAGGTGTTGCTACTAATTCCCCATCTGCTGTAAAAAATCTCACTAGTCCTTCATAAACTCCCAGATATAAACCTAACTGATGACTCCACAACAGTCCTTGTGCATTTGCTTGTAAAGGTTGATATTCTCCATCTACTAGATGAAATCCCGCAAACTCTAATGTGTAGGGGTCAAACCAAAAATAATCCAGAGTCCGAAAAGTATCTTGATAAATTTGTTTCTTTAATTCTTTATCTGTCTTTGCTGTGGAATTAGACAGAATTTCCACAATTACATGAGGATATTTGCCGTCTTCTTCCCAAACTACCCAACTTTTACGGGTTTTGCGTTCCGTTCCCAGCACTACAAAAAAGTCTGGACCCCGAAAGTCTTGTGATTTGCGTTGGTGTGGACTGTAGTAGATAGTTAGGTTTCCCGCCGCATAAAAATCATTTCTGTCTCGCCACAGCCATTCCAGACATTTAAAAAGTAGGATTATTTGCCGTAGATGTAGTTCTGTTTCCAAGGGAGGCTCGTCACTATATAAATCACTGGGGGGAAATATCATCTCTGGGGAGATGCCTGATTGAGTTTCTAATTCTTGAGCAATGGTCATAGAATAAGTATGCCATCAAGTAGTTATAAATTTATTTTAGCAGTTTCATGGAAGCGTTCTATCCAAAGTGATATTACATAAAAGTCTGTATCAAAGGTAACAATTTGCCTAATTGTTCTTGACCATTTACGGCTAATTCACTGTGACATAAATAAACTTTTTTAGCTGCACGAGATAGTAAATCTGCCAAAATCTTGCGTAATCTTGCTTCTTCTAATAAATTTTCGTCTTCTGCTGTCCACGGTTCGCCTAACCTGTCTCTCAAGAATAATGGCGCTGCAAATAGAGTCGCTGCACCACCTTTTGCCCATAAAGGGGAACCAGCATCTAACCAAAAATGCCAACGGTGAAATCTTCGGCTAGAGCGATATTGAAAAATAGTTGCTAAAGTGACAGCTTTTCTGGCTGTGCCGATGGGACGCAAAGGGTAAGGGTTAGCGGTAATAGTACCACGTCGCAGTAAATGTATAAATTCGGCGCAGGTGGCGCTGATGTCTCCTGCTGCTGTACTGAGATTTGTTTGTCGTAAACGGGTGTCAATTTCCCAGTAGTGTTGAGTAGTTTCCAGTAATTCCCGCAGTGCTGCCATTTGATCGTAAGGGGGGTTAATATGCTGACAGATAAATTGCTGAATTGCTAGATATAACAGAGAAGTTGGACTGGGCATCAAAGGCTGTGTCCTCTGTTTGTCTAACCACTGTAAAATTTCACCATAAGCTGTGGTGGCTGCATAGCCAATGCGATCCCAGCGCTCGAAGGCTGAAACTGGTAGCAAGTTGGGATGGTCGGGATGAGGAACAAAGCAGCAATCTGCAATCAATCCGGCGCGTACTGGGTCGATGCGAGTGCTGACTAAAGAAGAATTGTCTGATATTTCTTGTTTTCTACTTAAAACAACTAACATCTCAGCTACGGCATCTCGATCTACGAGGCGACCTAAACCGGGATATACTAGTGTCATCATGGTTAGTAAGGCTCGAATCACAGGCGAACTAGTTAAGGGGCGTTGTTCATGGAGTGATTCGACTGCGATATTTTTTTTGGCCAGGATTTCGACTAAAGTATAACGAGCGATCGCATCTAAGCCAGGTGCAATAATTGCCACATCTTCTGCTTGTACTTCTCCTGAATCAATGGCTTGAACAATTTCTGCTGCTGTTTTCCGCAACAATTCGGAGCGAGAGGTAGTTTTAATTAACTGTACTGAGTTTGGTAAACTCGAAACCATTATTGATTCTGAGACTAACTCCAACATTGGAGTTAAAAGTTCGCCTTCAAGACCAGGTAAGGGTGATTTCGTTAATGTCTCAATTTGACAACGCGCTGCTAAACCCTCCAAATACTTGGGATCTGCTCCCAATCCTAGCCGCACTGCGCCATCAGGATTATAGCTAAAAGCCCCTACTGCACCTTGATCCAACAAAAAATCAAATAGTTGTCGTGCTACCCCAGGATAATCATCGACATCATCGGCTAGTACAGCTTGATAACGTTGAGTTAAGTGTTGTTGATAATGGCGATCGCTTAACAAGTTCTGACTATAAAGTTCAGTAATTATCCCATAGCTAAGTAATCCCCTTTCTAAGCACCAGTTGCGCCAATTTAGCAACAAAGATGTCAAAAACTCTGGTTCTAAATTTATAGCACTTTCTTGCAAGCCTGTTTGCAGAATCTGGTTAATATCTTTACAGGGTGTACCACTATAAGCCGCCAATTGAAATAAATCTAGAATGCGACGTACCAAACGAGATTCATTCACTCCCGCAGGTTGCAAAGTGGCTTCTAACTGGGAATGCCAAAGTTTTGTAGCTAATTCCTGTTCGGTTTCAGGGCGTAACCTTACCGGAAATTGTGCTTTGAGATTTAACGACTGAATCAATAAAGGCCAAAATAAAATAACTTCATCTTGAAAAAAACCAAGCATGGTTTTGGCACGAACAGGATATTTTCCTTGAGTTGCTGTCACAATTTTATCAGCCAAACTACGACGATTCTCACTGTTAGCAGCTAAAACCAAAACTCCTGGCGCTGTCTTTGGGAGCGATGAGACTTGTGATATGTCCCTGCTTTTTGGCTCACGTGGTTTTTTAGTATAAACTGATGCAGAATCATGTTGTTCACTTTGCAACCAATCACAAAAACTTTCTACCAAGCGAGTCGTCTTACCACTGCGACTAGCACCAACAATCCAAATAGAATGAGAAATCACAAATCCTCCCCTTATAGATTTGCTAGTATACTGCGTGCGTTAACTTAATGATCAGAAGCACTATTAACTGCTGAATAATTGTCGATGATGAGAATACCAATTTTTAGCCAGAAAATTTACCCTTTTTTACTGTCTGCTTACAGATGGTACTTACTCACTCCAGAGCGTTCATTAGAAGCCGCTTATAAAGCCGCATTACAGATTCAAGCCATAGAAGATGAGCATTTTAATGGTAATAAAATAGACTTAAACTCAGCCATCTATAGCAACAGTGTGATGGATTATTTTGAGTCAGATTTAAAGCGACAATTAAAAACTGCCCGGATGCGACTGACAGAGTTTCGAGCTAGTCGTTTGTTTTCTAATGAATCTCATCAAAGAGCAATTCAGAAAACAGGTATAGAATATCCTAGCCCTACTTTAATTTTAGATAAATTAGAATTCATTGATCAAGTTATCTCTAAATATAATAACTTAGAGAATGAAATCAATTCGGCGGTTGTAGTAAATAAACCTCAAATTGTTAAAGTTGACCCGCCTACCTCTCAATCATCACCACAAAAAATACCAAATCCAAATCAAGAACCGAATCAAAAACAGCGAGGCAAGGCTGATACAATGGGAATATTGCCGAGGTCAATTTTAAGTACCATCGGCCGTCTGCAAGTGGAATTAGACCCCAATGCTGAACAAGATGTTGTTAAAAATTTCCGCCAGACTCAAAGAAGAACCATAATATCTATCAGATTTATTTTACTATTAATTATAGTGCCTCTGTTAACGCATCAAATATCAAAGGTATTAATAGTAGGACCGCTAATCAACCATTTTAGAGGTTCCGAAACTGCTCAAATGTTTCTCAACTTGGAAATGGAGGAAGAAGCGTTAGTAGAATTGCAAAGATTTGAAGAAAGAATTAAGTTTGAAAACCTGATTAGTACCCCCCCTCGACTATCTGCGGCAGAAATAGAAATCAAGATGTCAGATAAAGCAAATGAAATTGCTGAACAATTTCGTCGCCAAAGTAGCAATGCTATTAAAAATGTTTTTTCTGATATTTTTTCAGTGGGTGCTTTTATTTATCTGTTGGTCATCAGCAAGCCCTCGATTATGGTGCTAAAAGATTTCTTTGATCATATTGTCTATGGTCTTAGTGACAGTGCTAAGGCATTTATTATTATTTTGTTTACTGATGTATTTGTTGGGTTTCACTCTCCTCATGGCTGGGAAGTAATTCTAGAAGGTGTATCACGTCATTGGGGTTTACCAGCTAATCGAGATTTTATTTTCTTATTTATTGCTACTTTTCCCGTAATTTTGGATACTATCTTTAAATATTGGATTTTCCGTTATTTAAATCGCATTTCGCCTTCCGCCGTTGCTACATACAGGAATATGAATGAGTAATTCGTAGTTCGTAATTCGTAATTCGTAATTCGTAATTCGTAATTCGTAATTTTTAATTAAGATGGAAAGATGCTGGGATATATGATGTGCTAAACTCGTCTTCCCAGCACCAATTTTACCAATTACAGATATTTCCTAACTTGATATTTTCTCTGTGTTCTCTGCGCCTGGTGTGGTTTGATGTTCTTAAGTAGTATATTCCGCGTTAATTTTCACATAGTCATAACTTAAATCACAACCCCAGGCTTTCCCCGATCCATGACCATTACCAACATTAACTGCAATAATCACAGGGTTATCTACTCTTTGACCTTTAATCATGCTTCTATCTACAGATAAATCATTGCTCTTGTTAGTAGCAATCAAGTCTGGAAGTAAAGAAGAATCAGCCGCAGTTTGTTTTAAATATGCACTAGCTGCTGCACGATCAAATGGTACTGGTTGACCATTTTCTAATAATAAGAAATTCCCTAATTTTATTTGCAGGTTGTCTTGTTCAAAATTTACACCAGCACGTCCGGCGGCGGCGGCGATACGTCCCCAGTTGGGGTCGCGGCCAAAAATTGCAGATTTAACTAGAGATGAACCGGCAATGGTTTTAGCAATTTGACGGGCGGAAACTTGGTCATACGCGCCAGTTACTTGCACTTCAATTAAGCAGGTTGCACCTTCACCGTCACGAGCGATCGCTTTAGCTAAATGCTGACATACTGCTGTTAACATGGCTTCTAATTTCTCGGCTTCTGCACCCATTTCGGTAATTGCTGGGGTGCGAGATTGACCATTAGCCAATGCAATTAAACTATCATTAGTGCTGGTATCACCATCCACGGTAATGGCATTAAAACTCTGGTCAGCAGCCCTAGTTAACATTTGTTGCCACAAATGAGATGAAACCGCCGCATCACAAGTTACAAATGCCAACAGAGTGGCCATATTGGGATGAATCATCCCCGAACCTTTGGCAATACCACCAATTCTAACGGGGCGATCGCCTATTGTTGTTTCTAAAGCAATGGATTTTGTTACTAAGTCTGTAGTAATAATTGCCCCAGCTGCTGCATCTGAACCTGTGTCAGAAAGTGCTGCTACTACCTGGGGAATACCACTGCGTAAAGCATACATCTTAATCCGTTGACCAATTACACCCGTAGAAGCCAGCAAAATCGATTCTGGGGAAATATTCAACTCCCGCCCTAATATTTCGGCTGTTTCTTCGGCATCACGTACACCTTGCATCCCTGTGGAGGCATTTGCTTGACCAGCATTGCAAAGAATTGCACGGGCGCTATGTTTAGCTTGCAAGCGTTGGCGACAATAATCTACACAGGCGGCTTTTACTTGACTTGTAGTGAATACACCAGCTGCGATCGCCTCTACATCTGACCATATCAAAGCTAAATCGGGCAATCCCGAAGGCTTCAACCCTGCGGTGATTCCCGCCGCCTGATAACCTCTTGGTGCTGTCACACCGCCATTAATTTCTTGCCAATCTGCCATTTTCATTTTCCCCACAACTGTTAGCTGCTTGACTGGCGATTATACCAAGTCTTCACTCACTAGTTAGTGGTTAGTTGTCACTTATTTACAACTGTTAGATATTGCCGAATCTAAAGTAAAGAGAGCCACATGGGTAGCTCTCCAGATCATCAGGGTGCATCTACATATCATAGTATAGCATTTTTGCGGTGAGGTGTAACACCCATTATTTATTTTTACAATAAATCTTCCTTAGATGTGAATAACTCTAGTAGTGCCGTGAAGTCAAAAGTCAAAAAGCTGATAAGATAGGCTTTTTATTGATTTAAAATGGTTGTGTTATTTCAATTATTTTGTCTACTTAATATTACGTTAAATAATATATTGTTTCTTAATAAAAGGGAGCATCCCAATTTGGTAAAAATATAAAAGTTTTACTAATGCTAATATACAATTATTCGACTCAGTATTTATTTTTTGAGTATGACACTAACAATAAAACCCCCAACAAAAAGTCTTAAAGACTACGCTTACCACGCAATTCAACAACACCTCAATAAAACCTTAAAATGGGAGAAACCAGTTAAGAAAGATGAAGACCCAGAAGCATTACATCAAATGCGCGTCGGGATGCGTCGCCTACGTACTGCAATCAGTAGGTTTGATTTAGGAATAGATTTACCACAACCAGCCGGAGAAAAGAAAATCGGCAAAATTGCTCGTTGTCTTGGCAATCTTAGAGATATAGATGTACTCAAAGAAACCCTAGAAACCCATTACAAACCACATTTACCTCATAAAGAACAAAAGGTTTTACAAACAGCTTTCGATGCTTTAAATAAGCAACGTAAAAAAGCATTATCCAAAACGCAAACCACATTACAAGGTGAAACTTACAAATCTCTTAAACAAGCATTGGCAGTTTGGTTAAACCAACCCACTTATCAGCCTTTGGCATATCTAGCAATTCAACAAGTGCTACCGGATTTACTTTTACCTGACGTGAGTAGTCTTTTACTACATCCAGGATGGCTCGTAGGAACTAGTATTGTAGATACAGAGATAAAAGTTTGCACAAATTGGCCAGCAGAAAATATCGAAAAAGAATTAACAACTCAAGGTGAAAGCATTCATGATTTAAGGAAACAAGCTAAACGGGTGCGTTACCAAATGGAATTATTTAGTGAATTATATGGTGAGTCTTACGCAGCTTATGTTGCCGAAGTGAAAAGCATCCAAGACATCTTAGGAAATATGCAAGATAGTGTAGTTATGGGTGAGCGGCTGGCAGATATATTCAAATCAGAAATTGATGTTTATTTACCAACACTTGCTAATTTATTAAAGAAAAATCGTTATCAGTTGTGGCAACAATGGCAACCTTTACAAGAGCGCTATTTACAAGCTGAACACCGACACAATTTTCATTTAACCATACTAAATCCCATATCAACAGCTATTTCTTAAACAACAATTTTTAGCGGTGAGTAGACAAGTTGATTGGAGCCTCAAGAGATAAAACATAGGTACTACTTTGGGGAATCTGTACAACACGGGTATTTTCTGGAGAACCTAAGCCAGTCAAGAACCCTACTATGCTGCCCAGCATTGCACCCCGGTCAAACTGTTTGGAATCACCTTGGCTAAAAAATCCCAAAGTATCTCCACCAATTTGGCTCCAAATCGAACTATTTTCCACAGCTTTGTCATTAGCTCGTTTGTAGGTAATAATAGTTCCCGGAATTGTCTGACTTGATGCTTTAATAGCAACAATTCGACCATTGATAACCAAAGATTTAGCGATAATTCTCGCACCTCCATCTGTAGGTTGAAGGTTGATAGTTACAGGGGTATTTTGAGGCACTACAATATTGCCTTGCTCATCTTCAATAGCATCAGTGAGAGGAACCGTTAGAGGATAAGCCTTGTTTTGTCCAACATCAATAGTCACAGATGCTGGAAATTTGACAATAATTGCTGTATCTTGAGGAATTGTGATTTCTTCGCTGACAGCTTCAGTTTGAGATTGCTCAGTCAGCTGAGTCGGAAGAGGTTGAGAGCTAGCTGGCAATGTGAAGGAACCTAACAGAGAAATAGAATAGGCAAGGCTTAACAACATTTGCATTTTCATGGGGCGAGAAACTAGCCTCAAACACTAATTAAATCAAGGATACAGCAACTTATAGAAAAAAAAGATAGGTCTAAATTTATTAATAAGACATATCTTTTTTACTCAAACTCCTACATACGGGATTTTACGCAAATGAGGTGGTGACAGCAAAAGGGACAAGGGAGAATAAGCCAAGGATTTACAACAAAATCAATGCAAAATTATATTAATCACCCGCCTCTCTACTCCCTTGTCTCTTACGTCAAGCTAACCAATTAATTTCTGCCAAGTCATTCCTCCGACAATTCCATCGGCAAGTAAACCATTTTGCCTTTGATATGTCCTAATCGCTGCCCCTGTTTGGGGTCCATAGATACCATCAACACCAGCACCTACACGGAATTGTATGTATCTCACAACTGGACCACCAGCATGATTGGGTCTGACTATTCGTTTAGCTAAAATCAGATTAATTGTATCCCAGGTATTTGTATCTGCAATTCCAGTCGGTGCTAGTCCAACAATATTCTGAAAATTTACTGTTGCAGACCTTGTTGCTGGGCCGGTGACATTATCCTCTACCAAGCGTTTACCATTGGCATCGTTGATTTTTAATCGATTTAAGGCTCTTTGCAGTCTGATGACTGTAGTATCTGTGTTCAATTCTTCATCTGGGACAGGATTAACAGGAGTGCTAGATACTTGACCCGTCAAGCCTTTGACGATGGCATTAGCAGTTGCTTCTGATTCAAAGATATTCATATCTCGTGGTGAATCGATGAAGCAACATTCTACAAGAATCGCAGGCATTCTCGTATTTCTCAGGACATATAGGTGAGAACCACTTTTAACCCCACGATTAAAAAATCCTAGTTTAACAATTTCATTTAACACTGGTTGAGCAATTCTTCTCCCCGCATCGCTAGATGCGAATACTTCTGTACCATTAGCGCGACCATTAAAAGCGTTAAAATGTATGGAGACAAAAACCTCTACTCTGTTAGTATTCGCCGTATTAATTCTTTGAAATAGTGAATTTGTTACGGAAGTAGACCTACTTGGTCTACATGGTATGACCTCATGCCCTAAAGCCCGTAACTTTGAAATAACTCTATTTCCTACATCTGTGTTTAAAACATCTTCAGACTTGATCCCCACAGCACCTGTGTCTGGAGGAGAATTATGCCCAATATCAATGCCAAATTTCATCCGTTGAACCTCACAACTTATGCTTATAAATTCCGATTACCTAATCAAAGGTAGTGTATCGGATAAACCACTCAAACAATGATGGCAAAGAAAAGAACGAAGTAATCAAAATACAGAAACGTCTCTTCTCTACGAGAGGCTACGCTCTAAGCGTAACTATGCCGCAGGCTTTACGAGACGCTATGGGAACGAAGCCTGGTTTAAGTTGTACTAAAATACACATAATTGTATTGTGTACAAAACAGTGGCTTGGAGATGCTGTTTGATCATTGTTCGCTATTAGACTAATGTAACAGACCGTATTCTCTCGTAGTCTTTTTGCTAAATCAAATATTAAGCTAAATTAACCTAAATATTTATAAATATTCAAAATATCTCTACCTACTAAATTTCCTGGTTTATAGAAGAGTTGCCGTACATTTGAGTTAGCATAACCTTGGGTGTTTGGAGAAAGGTGATGAGCAAAACAAAGTTGAGTAAAGCTGGGAACCAACAAGACAGTTTAGCTGTCGAAATGTTTAAGAACCGAATGATTCGGCTGACAACGCCAGTTTTGGCTATAGCTGGATGGTTAGTAATGATTACTCCAAGTATGGCTGTGACGACCTCTTACGCCAATGACTACCGTGTCTGTACAGCTCGACTCTTGAATTTGGGTATAACGGAACAAGCAGTATCACAAGGATGTGCGAAAGCATTACGTCCGAGAGACTTGTCTTCTTGTGTGGTGAGAATTAATCAGCAAACGCAAGTTAGTCCCGTAGATGCTCTCTCTTCCTGTGAGCAAGCCCGGCGACCCAAGGACTTATCTACTTGTGTGGTTGGCATCGCCAGGAATACTCAAGAAGCTGTTCATACAACAGTGTTAAACTACTGTGGCCGTAGTTTATTACCTGAGCGTTTCGCTCTGTGTGTGGTGGGCTTGCGTAGTGAGCTTGATATTGCACCTACCCAAGCCATGGATACTTGTATCGATGCCAGTGACCGTGTTAGTAGTGGTTTTTCACCTGCATCTGTTCCACAAAATACAGTCCCCTCTGAATTTAGTCCGTCTTTTGAGGTGACTCCAATTCCAGGGAATTGAAAAGGTCAATAAATTATTACGTTTTTAAATTGACGAATTTTTTCTAGGCTGGGCTTACAGCCCGCCTATTTTTTTCTGTGTCAGCTAATAGAAAAATAAAAATGCGACTATGTAAGGCTAGGCAAATAAGCCAAACCTCTGAGGTTTTCAGCAGGAGACTGAAAGTATTTATTTTTTTAATATCTTGGTGTTAAATTTACCAACGCTGCATTCTATGTAAGTGAATTGCCTAGCACTACTGCGTGGAAGTCAAAACTCAACAGATTGATATTCTGAGCTGTTTAACTTTTTTGTAGAAGTTTTCTAGGTAATCAATTGATTCTCTAACTTATACATCTAACGCAACTTTTGCTGCTTGTCTTCTGTATCCTCCTTGTTTAAGGTCATGGGGTATTTTTATTTATCAGTTCCGATAGATGCCAGCATAGGGTCTGGTTAGCATTTTTGCAGGAGAAGAAAAGTAGCTTTCCGTCGGACATAGAATTTCTATTTACAACTTGCTGTATTAGTACAAGGTGTTAATGGTATAACACCTTAACTATCAGTCTTCTTTTCTGCCAAACACCATTTGTAAAATCATCGGAATACCACCGCTTTGGTGATATCTATCTGCCCAAGCACGAATGATTTCATCTAATTCTTCCATTGCTTGCTCCCATCGTTCGGCGGGGATATCAAGCTCTTCTAAGGCTCGCATGGTATTTGGTCGCCGTTCTGCCCAATCTTTCATCATGCGGAAATACCTGGCGGTATCTTCCACCATAATGTAAGTCCGTTCTTGATCGTCTGCTGGTGCATAAAAAGGACGAGTAAGAGCGTAAAATGGCATTCCCCAAGGAGAATCAATGCGCGTTACTGTACCGGAGTAGAGTAGCCGACGTTTGATATGTTCTGCTAAGGCTTCGCTCAAAGGCATTTGATGCTCAGGTGGCAATACTTCTTGCGATCGCTTGTGCAAAAATTCAATCAAATCTAGAAACTCAAAAGAAGTGGTTAATTGAGCATCTGGCAGGTTATTTGGTAGTTTCTGCTCAATTTGCCTTTTTTCTTCGCTGGTCAAACTTGTACCAGGAACACGGGATCTTCCTGGTTGCCAAGGAAATTTTTCCATCCAGACATAAGGTAACTGAATTAGATAGCGGGGTTCTTGAGAACCTAGCATCTTTAACAATTTGCCTTCTGTCAGTGCTTGTCTGACTTCCTCTACAATAATTTTTACTCGTTTTGGCTCTAGGTGATGCAAATGACCAGTCATTCGCAGATTTTGCCCTTGCTCTAGATAGGTCATGTATATCGCGCACTTAGCTGCGGTTGCGGCTGCATCTAAGAATGCTCCATGCCTATGCCCACTCGTCCGCATGGCACTAAAAGCCAGATAAAGCATAATCTGATCCATCGCACTGGGGCTAAGACGCTTGATCAGATCTATGTCGTTACTCATATTACAGACAGTTGAATAGCACGTTTACAGATTTTTCATTTGCACAGAAACAAGTAGTATACACCCAATTGAAGCCAATGTCTTGATCCAAACCTGCGAGGGTGTTTAAACTCCGATTTTGTCGGGAGTCAAACATGATCATTTCTCTTGAGCGGGGAGGTCTTACTTCAACAACTGTCTGGTGGCTTTAACAAGAAGTATATCTTTACTAAAAAAATTACTTTTTATTAGGCTGTGAAGGACTGTTGGTTGTGTAAAGATTTCCGGCAATGGTTGGGAGTCATTTAGGAGTAATTGATCTACTTACCTAAGAAACACTGGCAGGTTTAACCAGATTTTGTAAACCAATATACTGCTTACAATTTCCGGTAACTTTTTGGCAGTATCGGCAGTTGACTGGAGGGATAATTATCTACCTGCAATCAGGCGGATAATTCCAAGTTCAAATTACCTTTTATTTTATTACAACATCATATTCTATTTTTGGTCGTTTTTGTATTAATTTTGGATAAAGTAATCAATTGCTAGATACTTCCATGATTACCATGTAAATGCTTAATATGCAACTATTTATGAAGATTCTCTGATGTTGCACCAAAGACTATGAGTTAAAGTTTAATCAGTTCTTTGGTGTTAACAGCATGGCAAAGAAACTTCTGATGCAGATTAAACTACTTCATTACTAGATTTTATCGTTTATACGTATACTGTCAAGTGGGATGAACGCTGAATCATTGAGTTGTAGCAAAACATAGCTAAAGGTTAAAACTAAAAGACTATAGCAAGGGGATTTGATTGATGTATTTGCTGAGGTGCTTAATTCATTAGGATACCAGTCAGAATTGTTAATTTCAAATCCCTGCCTCATCTCCCTAGAGATAAGGCTAGGGGCTGGAAGTCAGAACCAGGAATGAGAAATCAAGGCGAAGGTTTAATTTCATATTGATATTTTTCCATGAATAAATTCAGGCTTGTTCACCCTGAATTAATGAATTCAACTTTTTTGGTTTCAACTTTGAATTAATAATTGGGAAGTTTTAATTCCAGAGCGGTGGTTTAATTTTCAGAGTTAGACGGTTTAACCTGAGTTCGCATTTTTTCAAAGCTGTAAGCTGCTACGCCAAAACTGATGAATATCACTCCCATAATTGGAATAACTTCCAAGGTTTCCTGAAGTATCAGACCCGCAAAAACCACGGTTAAAATTGGAACACCTGCTCCGATAATTGCCGAGCGTAACGCACCTAATTTCCGAATACCAACATGGTTAAGCACATAGCCTACTAGAGTTAGAACACCCAAAATAAAAGCAGTCAAAATCAGTTCCAGCAAATTAGATGACTCAACAGCAAGACTCAAATTATTGGGTAAAGGCAGCAGCAAACAGATAAAGCTCAAAACAAACATGGTGGTAAAATTAACTAATGTAAAAGATACCGGATGCAGTTTAGTAGCGCATATCCGCGTCAAAATTACGTAGCAGGCAAAAGCTAACCCAGCTAAGAGGGCTGTGCCGCTTCCCAGGGAAAAATTAGCCGTACCAAGGCTTGTAGAACCGCCTAAAACCAGCAATTCACCGCAGAAGATAGCAGCCATAGCAGCAGAGTGGAATCCACTGGGGCGATCGCGGAACAGTAGCCATGAAAGGAGTCCGCTAATCAGGGGATAGATAAAGAATAAAGCGATCGCTGTTCCAGTTGCAACTTGACCAATAGCTAGGTAGATCAGCACCTGAGATAAAAACAAAAAGCAACCACTGGCGATGGACAACTGTAAAATTTTCTGTTTTTTGACGCTACTATTAGCAGAATTACCACGTAATGTCCCCACAAGATTTTGCATATCTTGCCATACTTCTGGATGCATCATGGGAGCCAGAAGTAACATGAGTGGCACAACTACCAGCAGCCGGAGCATTAAAATTAACAGAACATTTCCCAGTGTTGGCGAAATAAGTCCCTGGATTTCTAAAACTCCAAAATTGTCGAAAGGTTTAAAAAACATCCCCTTGATGGCTATGTTGTACAGCGATGACACGACCGTTGACAACACAACCAGCAAGAAACCTATTTGGATGGGCGAAAAAGTTTGGGAATTAGCTGACTGTGATAATGGAGGTTTTGCTTCTGGCTGAGTTGCTGAATCAGAATTTAGGGGTTTAGTCTTGCGTTCAGACAAGTCCCTGCTAAGGACTGAACTAGGTTCGCTAACCTTGATTGCCTCTGATGAGAATTTGGTATCGCGTTCAAAGGATTCCCTGCTAGGTAAGGAATTTGATTCTCTAACCTTTGCTGACTCTGGGGGGGATTTTGTTTCACGTTCCGATAAGTCTCGACTGAGGACTGAACTAGGTTCACTCGCCTTTGTGGACTCTGGTGGGATTTTAGTCTCCCGTTCCGATAAGTCCCGAC
>NZ_JAYGHH010000009.1:58354-65849 GCF_034931045.1 Nodularia sp. UHCC 0506 | reverse complement strand
GGTGCTAGTGTTTTGTTTGACGATGATGGTAGTGTAGAAAAACCAGTTTTGTTGTTTCCAGCTAAATTGCCAGTGTTGGTAGAACTGGTGGGGATCACTCCTAACTGTAAATGTGTCTGAGAGGAACGGGGCGGATGTGGCTCCGTCGGTTGTAAAGTCGTAGGTGGTGATGCTTTTACCGTGGGTGGTGAGATTTCTTTTGTTGTTTTACCTAGTTCACCGCGCAGATGATTAATAAAGTCTTCTACAATCGCTTCCCCTTGCTGCTGTTGGCTCTGCATCCGAGACAGCTGTTGGGAAAGATTCTGTTGATAATTCTTCAGTTCCTGTTGTAAGGAGTTAAAGGTAATCGTCAGAGTATCATCCAAAGTGCCAAGCATTTGTTTGGCATTCTCATTATTATCCCCGGCTGACTTCATCGCCGATTGTTCCTGAGAATTACCTGCTGCTGATTTGCTGGCTAAACTTGCCAGGGATGATTGCAGTTGGGAGGATATGTGTTTTGCCAAGGCTTCGGATAACTGACGAATTAAGACTTGCTGTTCAGTTATTTGTCGGACTTGTTGTAAGTGTTCCTTCTCCTCTAGCAATTGTTGAACTTCGTCAGATAAACGGGTTTTATCGGCCTGAAGCCGTTTTATTTCTTCCTGTAACGATCTGAGCATATTTTGCTGGAGGTTTTCTAAATCCTCCACTACAGCCCATAAAGCTGTCTCTGCTGCTCTGGATAGCTCGCCTCTGACTCGTGGGTTGTCTGGTCGCTTCTCAAATCGCCCCATTAGCTTCTAACCTCTAACACCTTGAAGATAAAGCTGCTTTCCGTAAACTTGCTTGGTACTCATAGTGATTTCCTGTCTTTTGTCAGGTAAATTCAACACTTTTGCAGGAATAGCGTACATAAATGTAATTTTGTCATGCTGAGTACAAG
This sequence comes from Nodularia sp. UHCC 0506, assembly GCF_034931045.1. Classification (NCBI taxonomy): domain Bacteria; kingdom Bacillati; phylum Cyanobacteriota; class Cyanophyceae; order Nostocales; family Nodulariaceae; genus Nodularia; species Nodularia sp. UHCC 0506. Next base: position 64,921 of record NZ_JAYGHH010000009.1, on the reverse strand, counting down.
GTTGGCAAAGTATCTTGTTTATTTGCTTAACAGCCTGAATATACTGTCTTCCCTACTGCATCACAGAGATGCCTACCATAAGACTGATTTAAATTAGCGGTTCTCTAGTGAGAGTTGATGAGGAAAAAACAACACACTTAATATCAATACTTGTTTTTTTAGTAGCAACAGTAGTTATCAAAAGCTTATCAATACGTGTATTGCCACAACAGGATTGCCAAAGTTATGGATTTTTATGTAAATTTGGAAAAAATGTAACTTGGATGACAGTTTACATTTGGAATAGATATTAAGGTAGTCTTCCGCAGAATTTTAGAGTATTACTATCCTCCATACATTATTTTAGTGAATTAACTGCAATTTTGCAAAAACACACTCGGTTTTTGCTGTTTTAGCAATGTGCTTTTCAAAGAACAGCCAGAGAAATATCAATTCATTAGGTTACGAATAAATATTTAGAGAAATAAAATCCTGGAAGTACTAAAGATGGCGGCGCTGAGGATTGCACTCACGGGAAGGGTAATTAACCATGTAACTGCAATACTTTGTAGTGTTTGAAATTTAATTGATTTGAGATTTTGCACCAGTCCCACACCGACGACACCACCGACAAGAGCATGAGAGGTGGAGACAGGTAAACCAAACCGCGAGGCTAGGAGGATGGTGGTGGCGGTTGCAAGTTCAGCACAGAATCCACTGCTAGGTTGTAAAGTAATGATGTTTTCGCCAATTGTGGCCATCACTTTTTCACCCCAGACAGCTAAACCAAAGACAATACCAGCACCACCAAGGACTAAAATCCAGATGGGAATAGTGAGGCCATTAATTGGTAGGCTACCAGTGCGATGAGTATAAACAATGGCAGCTAAAGGAGCGATCGCATTGCCAACATCATTAGAACCATGAGCAAAGGCGACAAAGCAAGCACTAAGAACTTGAAATCGACCAAACAGGCGTTCAATAGGAGTGCTGAGTGCTGAGTGCTGAGTGCTGAGTGTTTGTTCGTTGTTTGCCGTATCTGCTACTTGTTCTAACTGTCGCCAACTAATGACTGTGAGTCCTATGGCTGCAATTGCACCTGTGAACAAGGGAATGTCGTAATTAGGTAAGTTTAAACCAATGCGTTCATTCAAGTAATTAGTTAGGGGTTGTGTTAGGGAAGGTAGGACTATAACACCAAATACTCCTAACAGAATTACACTCAGCCAAGGAATCCACTGTTGTAGCTGTGCTATTGAATTTGGTTGATCCAAAATCCAATATTTGATTTGACTGTAGAATAAAGCTGCGATCGCACTACTGATGATCGGCGTGAAAATCCAGCCAATGGCAACTAAGCTAATCGATGACCAATTAATTGCATCTACTCCCACAGCTACCCAAGTAAATCCAGCGATCGCACCTACAACTGCATGAGATGAGGCTACAGGTAAACCGCGTGAGGTGGCGATTTGCAGCCATAATCCACAGGTAATTAACACTGTCACCATCCCAGCTACGTAAATTTCTGGTGTAGCAGCGAATAAAACAGGATGAGCAATTTTCGTGGCTAAGGTTTGGGATACTTCCTGTCCAAATAATACTGCGCCTGTAAATTCTAAAATCCCAGCAATAATGATCGCCTGTTTCAAGGTGATGGCTTTGGAACCTACAGAGGTTCCCATAGAGTTAGCAACATCATTTGCGCCGAGATTCCAGGCGACATAAAAAGCTAGTAGGGCGATGAGAATTAACGTAATGGACATTTAGCGTTGGGGTAGATGAAAAAAAAGAGCGATTCTCAGATGAATTAAAAGCAAAGGCCTATCGTAAAATATCGAGAAGCGCTATAAATATTTTCTACTGTTATCTTGTTTGCCCGGATTACGGATAAATTAAAATTTTGTACGTTGTGGGATTGGGTGCGATCGCCTGGGCTACAGCTGCTGATAAGTTTTGTAATGGATAGCGATCGCTAATCAAGGCCTGGACATCGATGCGCCGATTAAATACGATATCCGCCGCTAGACCCTGAAGCCGATAGGATGAACTGTAACTACCCATCAAATCAATTTCCCGACGGTAAAGAATATTCGGGTTAATGGGAATTTCCACTTCATCGGGGAATTCTGCGAAAAACAAAATCTTACCACCTTTGCGGGTACATTCCAGAGCTTGAAAAAAAGCTTTATCACTGGGAACAGCCAGCAGAGTGACATCAACTCCCATCCCCCCAGTCAAGGCTTGAATTTTAGCAGGTAAATCAGGATCACGGGCATCAAAAGCGGCTTCTGCACCGACAGCCAAGGCTTTTTCTACTCTCGATGGTAGCAAATCAGTGGCGATCGCTTTCGCCCCAAAGTACTTGACTAACATCACAAACATTAAGCCAATTGGCCCCGCACCAGTCACCAAAACCGTTTGTCCAGGGGCAATTTGGGCTTTTTTCACGGCTTTGAGACAGCAGTTAGTTGGTTCGACAAAACTCGCCTCTTCAAAGCTAATATCATCAGGAATGGGAATCAACCCGCCATTCTGCACAATATGTCCGGGAACCTTGACATATTCAGCAAAACCGCCACCACTAGCATTAAATCCGGCTGTGGTAGAGATATTTTTATAGACATCGCACATAGAGAAATTATCATTCATGCAGTAGGCGCAACGCATACAAGGAATATGGTGCATTACCGCTACCCGTTGTCCTACCTGCCAAGATTTTACTTCAGAACCTATGGCTGCGATCGTTCCTGCCGTTTCATGTCCAAATATGCGCGGTGGTTCATACAGGGGATAACGAATTTTTTTAATATCTGACTGACATAATCCCACAACTCCCACTTGTACCAACACTTCATCTGGTTCCAGCGTCGGGACTGGGATTTCTTCGTAGGATAATTGATTAACGCCTCTAAATACCTGTGCTTTCACTTTGGTTTTTCCCCACTCATTGTTATTAATTTTGCCACAACTGTCAGCTTATTCAATGCCTAAAATCATTGCCTCGACTTCTTGTTTTGCTTTCTCTAAGTCTGCTTCAGCTTCTTGTCGGAGTTGTTTGGCGCGATTACGAATTTCATCGATATGTTTGACAATTTCAAGCTGTTTATTGATTGGTAGTTTTGGAATTGATAATTTCCTAAAGAAATCGTCTGATACTCTTTGATGCCCAGCAGATCCAGAAAAATAAAGAGTTGCAAAATATCTGAGTATTTTAAGTCTTAACAAAGCATGAATATATCTAATGTCAATATCAGGTTTTGATCGAAAAACATGAAATTCAGTAGAGCCAAATCCAATACCATTCACTAAATTAGAAACTACAGCAGATTTACCATTTTGCATACAAGGTGTAATTTTTGCCCAAATTAGATCGTTTTCTAAAAATTGCGTATAACCATTGGAATCTTCCGTATTTTTGATTTGAGATATATCTGCTTCTCCATAAATATCCGAAACGCATTCCATAGGTATAAAAGTTGCTTCTATATTCGCCTTAATTCCATGAAATAAAGTCAGAGGATTAATAAAAACGCAATTTTTAAATTTTTCCATAGGAAAAGTACTGGAAAGCAATGATAGATTTTTGCGATATGCTGAGGCATCAAATCGACTGGTTGATACATCACTTAATTTTCGATAAAAGATTCGGCTTTGAATGGTATTTTCTTCTGGTTCTACTAGATTAATACCTAACTCGCCTAGAAGATAATCATCTATGCTGTCAAGCGATCGCTGTGCATCTTCCTCCTTTTGTTTTTTCAGCGCATAAGCATTGTCCATTTTTTTAATTACTTCTTCTTGAATATTTTTAGGAGGAATAACAATAGGATATTTTTTTAAATTACCTATTACTACTCTTCCTCTCGTACCGCCTGAATCTAATCTCCAAAATAAACGTTGTCCAATATTTGTATTTATGTAAATAACTACATATCGAGGTATACAATCATTTTCGTTCAAGCTTAATGCAGCTAAATCACCCCTAATATTTGCTTCGGGTATATTAGCGGGAACTAAACTAGCTGCTCCCATAGTTGCCCCTGTTTTTGCGATAACAACATCATTAGGAATTACTTTTGAACGAATTATTCTTTCATGTGCTTCCTCTGTTATAAAAATTAGATCGTCTGTTTTTATCGATCCTTCTCCTCTTGTTACATCCGCAACACGAATAAACGGTATTCCACGCTCTACATAGTCTGATGCTTTGATGGAACTTCCAAATGGTCCATCAACTATTCTGTTACAGACGCGATCCAGCACATCATTTCTATAAGGAGAATTTTTTAAGAGAATCAAGTCTTGATAATGATTTGGCTGATAATATTCAGGATCTAAACGCTCGTTTAATGCACTACATTGGACTATAAAAACTTTATTTTTATCAACATCAGGCGAAAGTTGAAAACTCATACTTCCCCCCTTTCGAGCGCATCAATAAACCGCGCAAGCTCTTCACCAATAAAATCTAATTCATTGTTATTAGTTGGCTTACCAGTCGCGTCATAGCCAATATCTTCAGCGATCGCCATAAAAATGGGGTAATCATCAAGGGCTTGCTGCTTTTCCTCTGCATACTGTTCGCTCAGAGATTCCTTTAGAGCATCAATGAGATCCTTATACTCAGCCGTAACTTCCTTTCTCCATTCCTTATAAACTTCCGAATCCGTCAACGCCTTACCCGAAAGATTTTGAGGATTTTCAAAACCGCGTAAATCTTTGAGATGTCGCTTTTTCTCACTCTCAATCTTTTCAAGTTGCTTCAAATAATCATTGCTTTCCTTAATCCGATCCTGCAAATTAACCTTGAGATTTTGAATTTTTTCCGTTGCCGACTGGCTATGTTTTCGCAAAAACAACACCGAACTTTTCACACCTGCCCCCGTTGCCTGAAAAGCAGTTTGAGGCATGGAAACTACCGCCACAATCCGATATTTCTCCTCAATTCCATCACGCACATACTGCAAACTAGAATTAGTCAAAATTCCATCAGGAACAACCATCGCCAAATATCCACCATCCACCAAAAATCTATGACATTGTTCGATAAACAAAATTTCCGTATTTTGATTCTCTCTAATCGAAGCCTTGCTTTTAGGATTTAGCCAATCTTCAGGTTTCATTGCAAAGCCATATTGATGCATATAGGCTTGCTCAGTTTGCTTAATCACTGAACCAAACGGCGGATTAGTAACAATGAAATTAAAACGATTGTATGCAAACCCAGTGTTACCAGTTCTTTCAATCAAATCCACACTATCCCGTAAACCATCCGATGCAATCACATTTGTATGTCCATCGTCATGAATAATCATATTCATCTTGGCAACACGGGCAATCTGCTCGTTGATTTCAATACCAAATAGATTATTTGCCGCAAAATCATGCCAATAGTCTTTGTGACGAGCAGCTTCATCTAAATCCGTTTTGCGATCAGGATAAAACTCATCCGCCTGTTTCCTAACCTTATCCAGCGCGTGCAGCAAAAATCCACCACTCCCGCAAGATGTATCGAGAACTAGGGAATTATGGTTAATTGGTAAAACATCCACAATAAATTTAACAATCGGTCGGGGCGTAAAATATTGCCCAAAATGACCGCGAAAGAAAGACCCCATAAAGGTTTCAAAAGCCCGACCTTTACTGTCTAAGTCCGTTTTACCCAGATTAATACTTTCCAGATAACCAACCACAGTACGCAGTTTATCTGGACTTAAACGAATATCATCCTTAAAAACTTCAGTGTCTTTTTTACGCCCTTCCTCATAAAGAGCTTTAATGCGATCGCTTAACTCCTCATTTTCTCGTTCTTTCCTTTTGGCAGCATTTTCTTCTTCATTTTCGCTGATACTAAATAATTGAAAATCATAGGGACTTCCTTTTTTACGAGGTTTTTTCTCATCCCATATCTTACAAAAAATCAGCTTATCTAGTTCATCAAATGCACTAGAAGGATTAAGTTCACCACCGCCCCAAAGCGATTGATGCGCTTGCTTAAATCGACGAGTTAATTCATCTTCAGCAACAATTTCTAACTCAAATAACTTCTGTCCATTAGAAGATCCGCCACCCTTCGCATACTTATATCTTGCAAGTTTATCAACACCATACTGAGGAATATCGGTAATTGCAATACGCTCTTTCGGCTTTTCTGTCGGAACTTGATAATACTGATCCTTAATCCCCGAAGTTACCCAAACATATTTTGCACCCTCAGCCACAGCATAGCTAAAAGCCTGTTCAACCGCCTGAGTAAATTCTAATTCTGAGATTTCCTGTTTTTTGCACTCAACAACAATATGAGGCGATAAACATTGATCGTCGTTGTAAACAATAATATCCGCTTCCTTAACAGCGCTTCCCATCGTCACAGGCGCAAATAGCCGCAGCCGCGTTGGGTCGTAGCCATAGATCAAAATCAACTTAAGAAAAGTCTCCGCCTGTACTTGCTCTTCAGGGTTTGCAAAGTTTCTTTTCTTTTTTTGATGAACATAGGTGATATACTTTTGCTCATCATCTAATTTGATTAAATTCTTAGCTAATCCTTCCGATATCAGGGACATTCGTACTTTTCCAATTCAACAG
>NZ_JAYGHH010000009.1:49323-58317 GCF_034931045.1 Nodularia sp. UHCC 0506 | reverse complement strand
ATTTGATATAGCATACGCTATTAAGACATTGAAATAAACCAAACGTTAATCAAACTCAAAAAATATCCTCATAGATATCTGTTATCGTTAGAGATAAATAGACGCTAATTAAGAGCCTGAATGGAATTGTCCATTACTAGGAGAGATTCAGGCAGAAGGAATTTCATTTATTATTGGCAAATTATGCTGGATTGACTGCGGAATATTTAAGTGCAGCTTGGCATTACTACGAACAAAATCCCGAACAAATTGATTGAGAAATTGCTCAAGATGATTTAGTTTAATGGCATATTTTTACATTACTTTTAGTGTTCAAGGAGATGTTGTTTTATGTCCAATTTACGGAGTAACAACCCGTGTTTGAGCTTGTGAGCGAGATTGAGGTTTATTTTTGACTACGATTTCCACGTCTCGACCCAAAGCATTCAAAAAGCGAAATAATCGCACAGTTGAAAAGCCCGATAACTTACCATTGATTAAGGCAGATATTTTAGGTTGGTCAACCCCCAAAAGTTCTGCTGCTTCAGCCTGCGACATCTTTTGCTGAGTAATAATTTTGCTGATTTTACGAGCAAGTTCTGCCTTGACAAGCAACTCATCAGGGTTTTCTAAACCTAAGTCAGCAAAGATATTACCACTGCTGGCTTGCACTTTAATTTCCTGATTCATCCCTTACTCTCCTTTGTTCTGTTTGCTGTAGTTTTCCAAATGATGAGCCTTTGCTCGTTTAAGCCTATAGCGCCAGCGAAAAACATGAAGCGATCGCCTACTCATGATAGATATTGATTAGTCAAGCTGACTTATCTAAATAATATCAATATGATTCAACAAATATATACAGCAGATATCTTAGTTGTGGGTGGAGGAACCGGAGGAACAGCTGCGGCTATCCAAGCGGCGCGACGGGGAGCAAAAACTATCCTGGTGAGTGAATTTCCGTGGTTAGGGGGAATGCTCACCTCTGCTGGAGTATCTGCACCTGATGGTAATGAGTTAGTCGCATTTCAAACCGGATTATGGGGCGCATTTTTACAAGAATTACGGCAACGTCAACCATTCGGCTTAAATAATAGCTGGGTGAGCTTTTTTAGTTATGATCCCCGTATTGGAGCCGAGATTTTTGCAGACTGGGTGCAGGAGTTAACAAATCTGCATTGGATTTCTGGACAAGTGCCTTTAGAAGTGTTGCAGCAAGAAAATTGTATAACTGGTGTCAGGTTTGCAGACTTCACCGTTACAGCCAAGATTATTCTTGATAGTACAGAATTAGGCGATTTATTGGCTTTGGGGGAAATACCTCACCGTTGGGGCTGGGAATTGCAATCTGAGTGGGGAGAAATAAGCGCCCCCGCAGATTTTAATCTGCTCACACAAAGTTATCCAGTGCAAGCCCCGACTTGGGTCGTGGTGATGCAAGACTTTGGTGAAGATGTTGCTCCCGAAATTCCACCAGCGCCTAATTATGATCCGAGTCTGTTTGCGGGTGCGTGGGATAACTACGGTGCAGAAAAATTTTTGAATTATGGACGCTGGCCAGGAAATCGATTTATGATTAATTGGCCGATCTGTGGTAATGACTATGGCGAAGGTGTAGGACGATTAATTGAGTCAGAAGTAGCCAAACAAGAATTTTTACAAGAATCTCGCTGGCATAGCCAAAATTTTGCCCATTTTATCCAAAAAAACTTGGGTAAGCGCTATGGTTTGGCTGAATCAGTTTTTCCTTGTACAGCTGCTGCTTTTGCATTGCATCCTTATTACCGTGAGAGTCGCCGCTTGGTGGGACTAACTACTGTGCGAGAACAGGATATTTTGCCAATGGCTGGGGGTCAGGTAGCATCTCTGTTCCCTGATGCCATTGCTGTGGGTAACTATGCCAACGATCATCATTATCCTGGTTTCGACTTGCCACTGCAACCAAAATCAATGCGTTGGGGGGGACGTTGGACTGGTACACCTTTTACTATTCCTTACCGTTCTCTAATTCCTGTGGAAACAGATGGTTTTTTAGTTTGTGAAAAGAATATTTCGGTATCTCATATTGCTAATGGTGCAACTAGATTACAACCTGTAGTTATGGGTATTGGTCAAGCGGCGGGAATGGCGGCGGCTATGTGCATTGAGTTGAACTGTCAGCCAAGGGATTTATCTGTCAAGGAACTACAAAATGCTTTGTTAAAATCTTTACCAGATCCTGCGATGCTTGTACCTCTATTTAACTTAGATATCTCAACCCAAAATCCGGAATGGCTAAATTCGCAAGTGTATTACTTAAATAACCCGCAAGCCTATCCATTAAATGGCAATTACCCTAGCTCATTGCTTAATACGTGTAATTACTTAAAAGAAGACCAAGCATTAACACGTAAAAGCGATTGTTTTACAGGGATTTTCCGGCGGATAAATCAGCAAAATTACTGTTTCACTATCACTGCGCCAGCGGCCTATGATGGTCAAACTTGGCAGCTTGTAACTTTGCGATCGCATATACAAGAGCAACTAAAAGCGGCTGTGCATGAGCAGTTGCTGACTATTTGGGGTCACTTAAATCATGCTGGTCATTGGTTATTGGCTGAAAATGTTGAAGTAGCGTGAAAGTAATTTATTTTCAGTAAAACAGACTACTTTTTGATCATTTTTCCGGATATGCTAGATAAAGATCCGTAGCAATAGATAAGAGAGTTCTAAAATAAACATCTGTTATGCGAGCTACGATTTCACTTTTAGTTTCGAGTTTGGTTTTCAGTTCCTTAGCTTTTAACTGCCCAGCAAAGGTAAATCGCTTATCACAGATGTTGCTATCTACTTCTAGTGTGCAACAGTTGCCCTTGGATTTATCTATGTATCAAGTACAACTGAGCGAGTCAGAAGGCCCAATGCTACATCGTGGTAGTGGACGAATCAATTTCATCAAAAGTTCTGGCAGTAATGCTTAACCTCTAGTGAGGATATCTCTTCGTGTCGTGTTTTTTTTAAATCAGCAGTTGTTTAATTGTCAGGGAATCAAGTACTGCCTCTCTAGCAGAGATATAAAACTGAAATATTAACGGTACATTTGCACCCAATCAACACTGTTGCATCCCTAATCTCATTAAATCTCAATTATCAGGCGATGGCTTTCCGGCCTTCGGTACGCGCATATTCCATGCAATGATGTGATGAAACGCTTATATAAAGAGAGTGACTCTGAATATTCAGAGTCACTTTTAAATATCTAACCTAAAAACTGGCAACTTTCACAATCTGCCAATATGAAGGCGTGACAGTTTACTTTTTAGCTTCAGCGATGGGAACCCACTCAGTATGGAATGTTCCTTCCTTATCAAGACGTTTGTAAGTGTGTGCGCCGAAGTAGTCGCGTTGTGCTTGGGTCAAGTTTTGAGGTAGGCGATCGCGGCGATAGCTGTCAAAATAATCCAAAGATGCACTAAAAGCAGGAACTGGAATTCCCACTTTTGCTGCTGTCATAATGACTTCCCGCCAAGCATCTTGTCTGTCAAGAATAGTTTGCTTAAATTCGGGAGCTAGTAGCAAGTTAGGCAATGCAGGATTTTCGTTAAAAGCCTTCTTAATCTTATTCAAGAAGCCAGCCCGAATAATACAACCACCTTTCCAAATCCGCGCCATTTCACTCAGATTCAAATCCCAGTTGTAGGTTTTGGAAGCTGTATATAACAGTGCCATACCTTGAGCGTAAGAACAGATTTTGGAGCAATAAAGAGCATCACGAACCTTGTTAATAAAGTCCTTGACATCGCCATCAAACTTAGCGCTAGGGCCTGTCAAGCTCTTAGATGCTGCTACCCGTTCATCTTTAATCGAAGACATAATCCGGGCATTAACTGCGGCGGTAATTGTGGGAATGGCTACACCCAATTCCAAAGCAGTTTGCACAGTCCAACGACCAGTTCCCTTTTGACCGGCTGCGTCAACAATTAAATCCACCAAGGGTTTTTTGGTTTCAGGGTCAACGTAAGGGAAAATATTCGATGTAATCTCAATCAAAAACGAATTGAGTTCATCTGTGGTGTTCCATTGCGTGAACACTTCATGTAGCTGAGTTGCATTTAATCCAGCCACATTTTTGAGCAAATCGTAGGCTTCTGCAATTAACTGCATATCGCCGTACTCAATACCGTTGTGTACCATTTTCACATAGTGACCAGAACCACCAGGGCCAATATAGGTGACACAAGGGCCATCATCGACTTGGGCAGCAATTTTGTTGAAAATGGGAGATAGATACTCATAAGAACTGGGAGTACCACCAGGCATGAGTGAAGGGCCATTGAGCGCACCTTCTTCACCGCCACTGACACCCATACCCAAGAACCGCAATCCAGCAGGTTCTAATTCCTGAGTACGTCTTTCTGTATCTTCAAACCAAGAGTTACCACCGTCAATAATGATATCGCCTTCATCTAGCAAGGGTTTGAGTTGGGCAATCACCGCATCCACTGGCTTACCAGCTTGCACCATCACCAGAATTTTGCGGGGACGTTCCAATGATGCGACAAATTCCTCTAAGGTAAAGGCGGCTTTGACGTTCCTTCCTGGGGCGCGTTGCGCCATAAACGCATCCGTTTTTTCTCTGGAGCGGTTATAAACTGCAATTGGGAAGCCATTACGCTCAACGTTGAGCGCTATATTTTCGCCCATTACGGCTAATCCAATCACACCAAAGCTTTGTAGTGTCATAAATTATGTTTGGCTAACTCTTGCAGATCCTTTTATCTTTAGGGTAGACCGAGATTTTGGCTTCTCTCCTAAAGAAGACCTTAAGACTTGAATAAACTGCAAAAATTTACAATTAGCACAAAGAATTAATTGTGGCAAGTTTTAGTATGGGATTAATTTCTTGCAAGATGATATTTCCGGTGTGATTTTGATGGCGTTGCTGTTTGCGATCGCCCAAGGCGGGGCTTTGCCCATCGCACCTACGTTAAAAACAGTGTGGATGCTTCTCTTGCCCCCATTCTCGCTCAAACAGCCGGAATTTTCTTTTTTAAATCTATCTTATTTGCTACTTTTTGTTACATATTTTCACGGAATTTTGAGTCAGCAGTTACAGATTTTGTCAGGAGGATTGAAAAACCCCCAGATCCGATGTTGACTGTGGCTAGTATTGGATTTATTGTTGCGGCGATCGCTGGTTTATTAGGATTTTCGGTGGCTATCGGAGCCTTTTTTGCTGGACTTGTGTTTAGCCGTGATCCAGAAGCCGTCAAATTAGATACTTCTTTCACCACACTTTATGAATTTTTCGTTCCGTTTTTCTTTATTGGCATCGGTTTGCAAATCGAGCCTCATGCCTTAACAACGGCTTTCGGTTTGGGTAGTGCTTTGTTGATTGTAGCCGTATTGGGTAAAATTATTGGTGCTGGTGTACCTGCGGTATTTATGACCGGATGGGTTGGAGGGATATTACTAGGTGTCAGCTTGGTTCCCAGAGCCGAAATCACCTTAATTATCATGCAACGAGGTCTGTCATTGGGGAATTGGGCAATTTCTCCACAGGTATTTGCTGCTATGGTTGCCGTATGTGCTGTGACTAGTATCGTCACTCCCCTCATTCTGCACCGAATGCTGGAGCAGTTGCCGCAAACACAACCAGAAGAATCATGATAATTAATTATCGCATTTGCCTACAGCGTGTAAGCTTACGGAGAGTTGAAGGTAACGCAGGGGTGCGATCGCCATAAATTGAGTTTGCTGTCAGAATGTCCCCATTTCGGGGCGAGGTTTAAAGTTCCGGCTTTGTGGGTTGATGGTTGGTGTCACAGGTGTTTTGTCTCGTTTGGGGAGATGGTAGAACATCAGAAGACTATTATGGATACTGAGCGCGTTAGCGTAGCTTCGCTTGCTCCCAAGTTTTAGTCAAAAATTGTGTAGCTAACAGTAATTCTATAACAGGATGCTATCCTAGTACATACGAACTATCTGCTAGGGCAAATAGTCCAAAAAGCGTTAGAGATTGGATAAAAAAACTATAATTAAGCGATCTAAACTTATGAAAACTTTATTGAGGGTTTTTCAAAGCATGATTATTTATATTTATGTTTATACAGTAAATTAATTAGAGCATCTTATGGTAAACAGGAGAGAAGAGTTATGTTGGATAAACTCATAAAATATTTTGTCTACGCAACAAAAGGGTATATTACCAAAACACAGCTGATTAAGTTTTTGTATTTAGCTGATCTTTACTCCATTAAATGGACAGGAAAGCAACTGACTGATCTAGATTGGCGTTATTATCAATTTGGCCCTTGGAATGAGGGTATAGATACTGCTTTAAATCAAATGAATGGGAAAGAGATTATTCAAGAATCTCAGTATAATGCAACATATATTAAACCTGTGAATCAAGCTGCTCAGGTAGATGATTTGCAAATACCTCTCAGCATTAAGTTTGTGCTGGATAATATTCGCAGAGAGTGGGCTGGTGCAGATAAACTAGATCAGCTACTGGATTACGTATATGATACTGCTCCAATGCTGGAAGCAAAAAACACTCATAAGCCAGAAGAAAAAGTTAAACTTAATTTACAGGCAGAAAGAGAAAAGTTAGTTAGTGAATTAGGGTTGTAAAGTGGCTGGACAAAGACCTAAACAGGGTTGGATCTATTCCATAAATCCCTACAGGGTATCTCTTCGTTGCAAACTGGGTCATGTTCATATTTATAATTTAGATGCACCAGGTGAAGTAGAATGCCAAACTTGTAGTGAAGATATTAATTCAAGCAGGGTTTTTAGAGGAACACATCCCTATATTATTTGGACAAGTGATCAATTTCAAGATGAGTCTGGATATATAGCAACTTATTCCGTTATTCCTCTGACTTCACAAACAACATTTAATGGTTTACCAACCACATATCCAATTAACTCTACAATTAGAAATAGGCTTGATAAAAATTCTTATGCTTTAGTTCATCAAATATGTACTGTTGATGCTAATTGCTTCAAAGATTCATCAGAGAATTGGTTAAATCGAATTGGACAATTAGATAAACCAGATAGAGAGGCTATAGAAGAACGATTAAAGTATTTTTTGGATATTCAAGATAACCCTAGTGAAGACTGGTTTGTTCAAAATGCTTCTCCAGAACTTTTGAAAAAAGTTTTTGATTATCTACCTGAAGATACAAAAAAATTGGCGGTAGAAGAATTAATTAACAATTTAGGCTCATAATAAATAGGACATTTAACGTTAAAAACTAATCATTTATGTAATATTATACATTTAGCTGGTTTCCAAATTAGACCTAAATATAGGTTAGTTTGAGGTTTTGAGAAACCAAACTTTACCCAATATTTGGTTTGCTTCGTTGGTTTGCGCTGCGCTTAACCCAACCTACTTCTAGACTTTGAAAACACGCCCTAACCGTTGATAAATTTCGTTCAACCATACGGGAATTACAGGCTTACCTGCATCTTTATAAGAAACCTATTCCGCTTTAATATTTAGCAACTTATTTTTCTAGTTTCCAGATTAGTTTTTGTCACTACTAATGTATAATTCTGAATATCAAGATATTTCTGGAACTTAGTAAATTATGAATCCTGATTATGTAAAGCAAGGTTTGGAACACTTCACTGGAGAGTCTATAAAAATTGCTGTTGAAAAACAAGGAACTTCATCCGGTGTTATTGCTGGTGCTACCGCATCTGTTAGCATAAGTGCTTTATGGGCTGTAGCACTAGGTTGTCCTTTAACCATGCCAGTAGCCATTGGTGCTGCTATTGCAGGGGGTTTTTTATTTAGTGGGAAAAAGTCTAAATAGCTTAGAAATTGCGGATTATATAAATTTACCATTAGACAGACATCTCCAAAAAAGAATGTAGAGACGTTGCATTGTATCTGTTTACAAGATTTACAGGAAACGCATATTTAATGTCTGGAGATGTCTATTATCTGTATGAACAAAATTGTGTTGTTTCAGGTTTTTGGACATGAAGTGAGAATAAATCCATAGTATTCTCTGAATAGTTTTCTTACTTGTAAATATATAATTCTTCAACTTGAATAACAGGTTTAGAACGATGAGTTTCTGTTTTAGTATCTATCCATGTATCAAAAATCAAAGCTCCTTGAATGGCAATTAGACTACCTTTGCGTACATCCTTCGCTGCAATTTCCGCAGTCTTTCCCCAAATCATTAAATTAAACCAATCAGGTTTATCATCGTTTTTAATACGATGGTTCACAGCTAAAGATAAATTACAATATCTTATTTTTCCATCTTCACAATATTTAACGTCTGGATCTTTACCTACTCTACCTACTAAATTGACGACGTTTAAACCTAGAATATCTACAGGCTTTTTTTCAGTTCTTTCTATATATCCAGGACAATAATCGATTTTAATATTTTTACCTTGATTATTTTCTAACCATTCAGAACGACAATATTGACATTTAGGACAAATTAGAAAATCACGCTTATTCCTCTTACATATCTTACATATATTATCTTTACCAGGTTCTTCATTCCTAATGATATGAGGATAACCACATTTACCACAATAGGCTAAAATTTTTCTTTTCTCATCATTAGGTTTTTGTTTTTGTCCTTGTAATAATCCTTTACCTTGAAAATGGAATTTTACAAACTCATTTAATTTCAGATTTTCTCTGCGACTATATAAAATATTCAAAGTTTCACAAAAATTTATAATTGTTGGTGATTCTTTAGGAGAATTGGGTAGTTTATCTTTAACAGGATCATATATTTTTAAAGGATGTGGATCTTCATCATAATTTTGGTGAGTATATAAAATTTCTAAATATTTTAAAGGATTATAATCTTGATCATTACTATTGCTACCAATCATACTCAGAAAATGCTTGAGTATAGCTAAAAATATATGAGGTAATTTAATTCGCTTAGGTTCAGTAATATCAAGTTTAATAATACTATCCATAAATTTACATTTCCATCCTGCTAATTCTTCTCTCCAGTTATTAGGTAATTCTCTTTGAGCAGCAAG
>NZ_JAYGHH010000009.1:27975-49298 GCF_034931045.1 Nodularia sp. UHCC 0506 | reverse complement strand
TAAAGGTAAAGCATTGTATTTTTTCTCAATTAACTTAAATTCTTGATATGATGGTATTTCCTCATGAGTTAAGTTTCTAAATTCTTCGATAATCTTTATTTGGTTAACATAGAAATCGTCATCATAATCAAATAACCAGTGAGGATAATAAGCATTATTTTCTTTACCAATATTCTCTTTATTACTAATATTAATACCTGTTAGGTTTTCTCCTAAAAACAATCTTTCAAGTTCACTAATATCACTTTTATCAAAAGTTCCTAGTATTTTAATCTCATTAGATTGATCAGATTTGATGTTAATATAAATAGCTTGTTGATGTAACTCCTTTATAATATCCTCTTTTGTGATGTTTTGATTTGGGGATTTTTTTTCTAAAATATTTCTAGTAGCATTTGCCTCTAATTTTCTGCTGTCTTCTTTATTCAATTCATTGGCTAAATACCATATTATATGTATATTAGTTTTTGTTTCTATATGATTATCATCTATAATAGGAGAAAGGACTCCTATAATTTTAATATCTTGTTGACGAGATTTTTTTAATTTTTTAATACAAAATGAAGAGTAAACTTTTGAATATTTAGAGGATCTAGCATTTTTAACATCTAAAAATATAACTTGTTTTTCTTTTGTAATTTTAAGATCATATTTTTCCCAATTTACACTAGCAGGAAGTTCAATTTGTTGAATTGAAGTATCTTCTACATTATATCCAAGAGATTCATAGTATTTTGCTACTAAATTTTCAGCACCACGAGCAGCAACCATTTTTACAAATTCATCATCATTATCTTTGTCTATCCATTTTTTAATCAATTCTTGTTCATCTTGATTTAACGAATATAATTCTTGCCAATTACCATATATTTTATGTTCGTCAGGATAACCAGATTGTGCAAATTTTTTAACCAGATGAAAGAATTTTTGATATCTTTCATCTATTTTTTTTAGCTTATATTCTTTCGGTGTTATTTTCCATAAATATACCTTGTATTCCTGCGGATATTTAATATTATTCAAATAATAATCAATCTTTTTATAAGAATTAGTGGATTGTATTTTATCCCTTAACTCTTTTACAATTTCATATTGTAGATTTTTATCTAATTCATCAATATATTTATTAACTAATTGAGCATATTCAACTGGAGTTGTGAAACAATCCCTCAAAGCAGAATATTTTATGGAAATTGCAGGAATTTTTTCAGACAATTCCTTTCTAAGTTCAGGATTAATTGCTTGTAAATCTTGTAGAAATTCAGGTCTTTTATGTATTTTACATTCTATTTCTTTTAATGTAATAAGATTGAGATTAATATTGGCAATCAGGCTTTTTACAAAAAAAACAGGATGCTTAATTGTTCCAATATTCTTAGATAATTGTACATTAATGGCTTTTGTTTTACCATTTCCCGAAGGAATTAACTCAAATTGAACATAAATACCTTTTCCATGTAATTTTTTATCTTTTTTTAAATAATCTAAGAACTTTTGGTCAATAATATTTCCCTCATCAAAACGATAACCTTGCTGATACTTCTCATACTTGGACATTTTTGAGAAACAGTCTATATCTTCAGGTCTGACAATAAAGCCATAATTTTTACTATGACTATCGAACCAATGAATAAAACTTGTATATATCTGTTTAGTTTCCATATTAATTAGTAGGTTTATTGTAATAGTAAGTACCTTATTAGTTTGCCAACAAGTGTATAAAATGCAGACAATAAACAAGAAATTTTACTGAATCATACATTTGTACACAAAATATTAAGTTGATTAATTATGGCTATTTATTGTACCTATCACATTTTTAACTTAACCTCCAACCGTTGATAAATAACATCTAATCACACGGGAATAACAGGCTTACCTTCATCCAGGGATGCGATCGCACTCTTCCTGTCAAATTCTACTAGAGAAAGGGACTTATCCTGGTTAACCAGGAAGCTTTTATACGAGTGCGTAGACGGGAAGGGGCTTGTCGTCAGACATCGCAGTGGTGAAATATATATACAAATCATGGTTTGCCCTGATGAAGCGTATTCAGTGGTTAGAAATGCTCAATTATGTATCTATAGGTTTAAATCACAATATTAGACCGAGGTGGGTTCAAAGATCGGAAGGTCGTCGGTTTAAAACTGATGGAGCCTATAATAATAGGCGGGCTTATTATTTATGAGTTAACAATACCTTTTAGGCGAAATGCCTATTTAGGGGTGATTTTGCCAGTTTTGCCCAAATTTTTGTAGCCTCTTATTTTGGCAAAGGTATTGGACAATTAATTTGGCAATACAGACACTAATTGGTCAACGCGGTTAAAAAGATAACCATACAAAGGAAAAAATGACAGAAATTATGGGTAGACAATACACTCTGATCATAGACAAGTCCGGTAGCATGGAAAGCCCTAGCGAACTTCCAGGCAAAACCAGATGGGAAGCTATGCAAGAGAACACCTTAGCCTTAGCTCGCAAGTGTGAGCAGCTAGACCCAGATGGTATCAACATTTACCTGTTCTCTGGCAGACACAAATTTTACTCCGAGGTGACTTCCAGTAAAGTTCAGCAGATATTCCAAGAGAATCACCCGGCTGGAAGCACCAACTTAGCTGGGGTTCTAAAAGCAGCCTTTGATGACTTTTTCCAGCGCCGAGAAAAAGGTTTAACGCCAAACGGTGAGACAATTATTGTGATTACCGATGGTGAGCCAGATGATCGTAAGCCTGTGTATGAGCAGATTATCCTAGCTAGTCGCAAAATAGATCGTGACGAAGAATTAGCAGTACTATTCTTTCAAATTGGTGATGATCCAGGCGCAACTAAGTTTCTACGGACAATAGACGATGAGTTGACCAATGCCGGCGCAAAGTTTGATATTGCTGACGTGACAACTGCTGATGAAATAGAAGATATCGGATTTGCCGCAGCTTTAGAGAAAGCGATCGTTGACTAACTCAAGGATGACTTTAGATTTAATAAAATTAGCAATTGAGTTACAAAAGTTGCAGAATTGAAATATCTAGTTAAGGGTCTGGGTACTGAGGGCTGGTAGACAGGAAATATAAATGGTTCCTCATCCCTAATCCTTAATTTCTAATTTCCAATCACTCGTCAAATGATGCAATAAGGAGTAACCAAAAAATGCTGGCATACGTTCTAGCTTTTGTGGTCGGATTTGGTAGTTTAGCCATTTACATAGCAGCTTTCTTTTTTCCAGAAATCCACCGTAAGAATGATTTTATCTGGAGTGGTGTCGGACTTTTCTATGCCTTAGTCTTATGGGTGTTTGCGCCCCACATTTCTGGAGGCTTATTGCTCGGTCATGTGGCTAGTGTCGCTCTTTTGGTTTGGTTTGGCTGGCAAACTCTTTCATTACGTCGCCAACTCACCCCGCAAACAGAACAAACCCCAGTACCCAGTCCTGAGACGGTAAAAAATGGCATTCAGGAGCAAATAACTAAGTTGTCCTTCCAAGAACGACTGGCTCAGGTGCAACAAAGTCTGGGTAATATCTTTAGCGGCGCGAAAAGCAAGGCACAACAGACTATAACTAAGAAAACACCTGAAACTCCCAAAATAGAGGAAACGACCTCTGTATCTCCCCAGAAACCTGCTGTTGAAATTGTCGATAAAACCACTCCCACACCAGAAGCACCAACAGAGGAAAAAGTTGCTACTACTGAAGCTGAATCTCAGGTTGAAGAAGTAACACCACCAAACCCCCCATCTGCGGAAGTGGTAGCTGATGCACAAGCTAAGACTGAAGAAAAAGCACCAATTTCTGCTGAGGAAATTGCACCGGATGCTGCACTCGCTCCCCCAGATGAAGCTCCACCGGAAAAAATACCACCAAATGATCAAGCTGGTTAACTGGGATGAAACCCAGCATCAAAGAAGAGAAAAGAGGGGCAGAGGGCAGGGAGCAGGGGAGATGAGGAAAGTATAGCCGTAGTTATATCGGTTAAAACAACAGTTCTGATAGCTCCTAGTCTTGATGAAACTGGTTTTATGGGATTTCCAGAAAATAAATTGCCCATTTCATCAGACCATATTTGTTCTTTATCCCCCCTGCTCCCCTGCCTACTTCAGCAATGGAATATTTTTTAATTGGAAGTCCCTATCCTCAGCACTTTGCTATGATTGACCACTCCCTGCCCCCTGTGAACCTGTTCGGATTTCAGACATTCGGTGAAGCTCAGTCGATCTGCCTAAAAACTTCAAATTTTGGCGTTTTCCGCGTAGGTAGTGAGTTCAGCACTTGGAAAAAATTCTCTTAAGAGTTAAGTTATAAATCTGTTTTGAATAAGTTTATACATTCTACATTTCTTGATGCACTTACAAAACCTAATATTATCTAGCAAGAGCATAACTTAAGGTTATAAATCGTGCGTTCTTGGGCAAATTTAGCGTTTTCTCACTGAATAATTAATAAAATATTCATAATTACCGATACAATCGTTTAAAACGGCTCTAACTATATTTAAGCGTATAACGTGTATGATTACGACATCTAATATCTTAATCACGATTTCTCTGACTGAACTGGATTTAGACGATGAAGATTTGCAAGCAGAAGTGCAAAATTTGCTACCCCAATTAAGAGAGGTGGACGGAGTAGAGGATGCAGATTTAGTGGCTGTAGAAAATGCACCCAAGAAAACTAAGGCTTTAGGTGGCTTTTTGTTGGGGTTGTTAAATGCAGAAGTTAATCCTGCTAATATCAAGACTTTATTTCAATTTATGAGCGATCGCTTTGGCAACAAACCCATTAAGATGGTGCTGAAAGCTGCTGATGGTAGAGAACTCAACCTAGAAGCCAGTAGTCGAGAAGAATTTGAATTTGCTTGCCAAAAAGCCCAGGATTTTTTGAACAATACATCAAACAGCTAATATGGCGAAAATAGCACTGCTGATCGGGATTAGTAAATATGAGGCAGGATTAGCATCACTACCCAAGGCGGAGAATGATGTTGAGGCTATGCAGCGAGTTTTGCTAAACCCAGAAATGGGTGATTTTGCACCAGGGGATGTCACAGTGCTGAAAAATCCCCAACGGCAAGACATGGAAGATGCTATTTATCACTTGTATGCCAATCGTCACAAAGATGACTTGGTGCTGTTTTACTTTTCTGGTCATGGCGTAACTGATGAGGGTGGTGACTTTTACTTCTCGACTCGCCAAACTCAAAAAAATCAGAATAGGTTGATTCCGACCACAGCTGTAGCGGCGGCAAATGTACATAATTGGATGAACAAGAGTAAATCTAAGCGACTAGTAGTCATTTTAGATTGCTGTTTTAGTGGTGCTTTTGCCAAGGGTTTGACAGCCAAGGATAGTGGGACTATAGACCTGCAACAACATTTAGGAGGTGAGGGCAGAGCAATTCTTACAGCTTCCACTTCCACACAATATGCGTTTGAGTCTGATGGCTTAGACCTTTCGATTTACACTCATTATCTGGTAGAAGGGATTGAGAAAGGTGTAGCAGATCAAGATGGGGATGGTTTGATCGCAATAGATGAACTGCATCAGTATGCGAAAAGTAAGGTGCAAGAAGCGTCCCCTGCCATGACACCAGAATTGTATCCTCATAAAGACGGTTATCGGATTTTTTTAGCGAAGTCGCCCAAGGATGACCCCAAGCTGAAGTATCGCAAGGAAGTTGAACGCCGCATCAATCGTCGTGGTAAATTTACCATTCCCGCCCGTCGTTTGTTAAACTCATTGCGTCTTCAGTTGCAGCTTGAACCTGATGTTGCTGAGGCTATTGAGGCTGAAGTTCAACAGCCATATCGGGAGTATCAGCGCAAGTTAGAAGAGTATGAAGCCACCCTGATTGAGACAATGGAAGTTGAGCCTAACCTGAGTGAAAGAACTCTTAACGACCTGATAGACTATCAGCAACATTTAGGGTTGAGAGATGAAGATGTAGCACCAATCGAAGCACGGATTATTAGTCAACGAAAATCGACTGCATCCAAGGAAAAATTACCTGAATCTATTCCCCAAGTTCAGGACAAAAGGCCAGCCATCAACTCTATCCAAATCAACACTGAATGTTTTACAGAACGCCTGAGTAATCATGTGGTTCTAGATATGGTGGCAATTCCCGGTAGTCAATTTCTCATGGGTTCACAAGAAAATTTCCAACAGGCTTTCACAATTCAACCCTTTTTTATGGGGAAATTTCCCGTCACTCAAGCACAATGGGCAGTTGTTGCCACTTTTGATCGGGTTAATATTGATCTAGATCCCGACCCATCCCATTTTAAAGGTGCTAATCGGCCTGTTGAATGTGTTTCTTGGGACGATGCTATTGAATTTTGCGCCCGACTATCTCGAAAAACTGGAAAAACCTATCGCTTACCTAGTGAAGCTGAATGGGAATATGCTTGTCGGGCGGGAAGGTCTTCGCCATTTTATTTTGGGAACAGAACTACCACGGATTTAGGAAACTATGACGGCACAGACTGGATGTATTCAGGAACTATGTACCCTGGTAATTATGGTCAAGGTGGTCAAGGCGAATATGGGGAGCAAACAACTGATGTGGGAACATTTCCTGCTAATCCCTTTGGTTTATATGATATGCATGGTAATATCTGGGAATGGTGTCAGGATGAGTGGCACGACGAAAATAATCATGATCCGCTCACCGATAGAGGCGCATGGCTAAGTAATCACAATCATCAATATATCGATCTGCGTGGTAGTTCTTTGTACTATGACCCCTGGCGTTACCGTTCGGCGTTTCGTGATAGGTATGCACGTGGCAACAGGTACATCTTCGTGGGTTTTCGGGTAGTGATTATGCGGGTTAATTCTTAGTTTGTCGTAATTTAGTAAGATTGCTGAATGTTGAGAAAGGTCACTGAGCGATCGCGTTATCTAGAATAATTTTAGCTCAATGAGGGTAGGCGATGATCGCATCCCCACTTTTCAGCAAAGAATACTCCTTATCCAGTCAAAATAACTTTTAACTCGATTTATCCTTGTCTAAAGCTTCCTGGATAGCACGACGGCAAAATTCTGGAGGATCATCCTTTGACTTTACCGCTTCCTTCATAGCTTCTGATACCCGAAAACTGAGATTTGCTGTTAATGGTTCGTCTCTATCTGTTTCGTATGGTTTTAAGTTTTCCGGCTTCCCTTTAGGGTTAGGCATTGCTAAAAAATGTAAATATATCTTTATAACGTGCGCGCATGAGATTAGAGTTGATTTGGTGGTGTTCTACGTCTGGAAAACTGGTACACCACCGATACCACTTTTTAAGAGAGGCAATTCTATTTTATGTTCACCCGCACCGAGTTAGAACTTTTGACCGTTCCCCATAACTTTTAACTCGATTTATCCTTATCTAGAGCTTCCTGGATAGCACGACGGCAAAATTCTGGAGGGTCTTCTTTTTGCTGTACCTCATCCTTCATTGTTTTGGTGATCCGCAAATTTAACCTTTCAGTCAATGGTTCATCCCTATCTGTAGTGAATGGTTTTAAGTTTTCTGGCTTACCTTTACTCTTAGTCATTTGTATAGAAATATGAATATAGCTTTTCTCCACGTGCCTACCAGTGGAGAATGTTTTATCGGTAGGTATCACTGTCTGGAAAACTTGTTACCTACCGATACCACTTTTTAAGAGAGGCAATTCTATTCTATGTTCACCCGCACCGAGTTAGAACTTTTGACCCTTCCCCAGTTAAAAATTCTCTGTAATCGCTATGGATTAAAATCTACTGGGAACCCTGGATAAAAAACTAGCTACATCACCACCTTGATGGCATTCCCTGTATTGGCGATACATCAACTAGAGGAGGGTAAAGGGCTAAAATCACCGTCATTCGGTAGTCTACAGGAAATAGGTACTGCTTTGGATCAGATGGGTAATCCTACACCTGAACAGTCAGCACTCATCAGAATTTCTTTTGAGGGTAGGAGGATGGAGTTACCTGCTAGGTATGACCAAGAGAAGCTATTAGCTGTTTACAAAGTTAAGAACCATCTAGAGGAGGTAATTAGTTTGCTGACAATTTAATTAACCTCAACAGAAGCCTCTCGCATACCCGCAGGGAGGCTTTGAAACATGATTGTAACCAGTTGACCACGCAACAAATTCTATTCAGGGATATCAGATGTCAATGCTATTAGCGTCTAAGATGATAGATAAATAGTAATTCGCAGTTTTATGACAGTATCACCAACCCTAGTCAAACAATATGTTGAACAACGAGGTGAAGGGTATTGGATAGAAGGAACTCGTATCTCTCTCGATTCAGTTGTGTATGCTTTCTTAAATGGTGATGCGCCGGAAAATATTGCCCAAGATTTTCCATTACTCTCACTAGAAAAAGTTTATGGTGCGATCGCTTTCTATCTGGCTAACCGAGAGCTAGTTGATATGTACTTAAAACAAAGTGAAGCAGAATTTGAGAAACTACAGCAAACTTTGAAAAACAATAATTCATTTCTTTATCAGAAATTGAAAACTGCTCAAACCCAGAAACATAGCCAGATATGACAGCAGTTCGATTTCAAGCAGATGCTGATCTCAAACAAGCGATTGTTACTGGTGCAATACGCCCGCCGGAGGCGATCGCATGACTTCATTTTTTAAAACAGAGGCAAAAACTCTATGCGGTCTTGATACTCGTTATCAAGTGAACCTTCTGCTATCAAAAGTAACTGTTCTAGATTTTCACCAACGCTTAATTTTGGACTTAGAATGAATATTCCTGGCACATGATGCTTTTGAGCTATATGATCTGCCAAGTGAACTGGCATAGATTTGCGGTTGTTAGTGACTAGAACAAAATCGTTTTCTTCACACCAAAGCAAAATTTCAGGGTCTAATGTTCCCTTTTGTGGAGTAGTCAAATCTCCAACCGCCATGACAAACAAATCAGGCTGGAAGCGGCGTAATTGAATTGTGTAAATCGGATCAACATTCTCATCTATGAGATACTTAAGCGCCATGAGATGGAATCGCCATTTTTTCAGCTTTTAATTTACGTAGTTTTTCTACAACTGGGTTGGGGTTGCGGCGTTGTTCTTCTCTCATGAGATCGCCCCACTCTAGCCAATCTTTTATGTAAGCATCTACTGCTTGCTGATTGTGTAAGTAGTAAAGAATAGTTGCATAAACTTGTTCTAAAGTCAATGAGGTGTAAGTTTTGGCAATCTCTTCGGGAGTTTTAGCACGGAAGAGGTAGTCAAACAAAATGGTTTCAATTCCTACTCGTGTACCCTGAAGCCGAATATCATCAGGCGCTAAAAAGTTAAAGTAGTCTTCAAGTTGCATAGTTAGCTGAGGCTAATAATATATGTATTCCTTGATCGTAGCATTCAGTCAACTTGAGCGATCGCGCATCATCTAGAATAATTTTAGCTCAATGAGGGTAGGCGATGGAACGTTAACGAAGTTTGCCGAACGCATAACCCAAAATTCATTGCAAGAGACGGATGGGTTGTGTTGCGCTTCACTTAACCCAACCTACTGGATAAAATAAAGATAATAAAAGACAAAAGTTATTTTAGTCGTAAATGTGAACCGATTTCACCAGAAAATATTTCTATATCTAGGCAAAATAAAAAACAACGTGCAGTATGGCAATATCGTTTTTTAGAACATTTAATTAGAGATGAAATTGATTTTCAAAATTACATTGAATATATTCATTATAATCCCGTAAAACATGGTTTAGTAACAGCACCAAGGGATTGGGAATATTCCAGTTTTCATCGGACTGTGCGTCAAGGTATATATGACATTACGTGGGATGCGGGTGAGGATATTATTTTTGATGATCATATTGGAAATGAGTAGGTTGGGGATATGAAATGAAACCCAACATTTATAGTATAAAACTGAGATTTGGTGTTGGGTTTTGTTCCTCAACCCAACCTACATTTACCATCTGCGGACGCTTAGTAGTATAATTTGAACATGGGTTTTAATCCATAACTATATCTCTTTTGCAAAAACCACTTTGATGTCAGTATGAAAGTTGTATCTATTATTAACTACAAGGGTGGAGTTGGTAAAACCACTATCACCGCTAATCTAGGAACAGAATTAGCCTGTAGAGGTTATCGAGTGTTATTAATTGATGCTGATCCTCAGTGCAGTTTAACATTTTCTTTTTTTAATTCTTCCGATCAATTGGACTGGTTTGAAGAAAAAGAATTGACATTAAAAACATTTTTTACTTCATTGATAAGGTCTATTCCCAACCCCAAATCATTTGGTGACGTGAGGGTGAAGGTAAGTAAAATTAATAAAAAAATACAAGAACAGGGTGGAAAAGGTTCATTACACTTAATTGCTTCTCACTTAAAATTAATTAATATTGATATGGAACTTGCTGGTATCTTGGCAGGTGGAATTGGTAGACATGAACAAGCATCAAGATACTTCAATTGTTTTAGTTCAATTTCTAAAGGATTAGAAAAATTAAAGTCAAGTTATGACTTTGTTTTAATTGATTGCCCTCCCAATTTCAATATTGTCACTAAAACATCTATAGCAGCTAGTAATTATATCTTAATACCATCAAGACCAGACCATTTATCAACATTAGGAATATCATATTTAAAGGAAAGTGTTATGGAGTTTGTTGAAGAATATAATTACGATACAAAACAAGCTAACATTTCAGCGATTGATCCTAAAATTATTGGAGTAGTATTTACAATGGTAAAAGTTAATAATGGGCAACCAATTAATGCTCATCAAAGATACATGGATAATGTTGTAAAAGAACAAAAATTAAAGATTTTTGATGCTTTTATTAGAGAAAATCAAACTACATTTGCAATAGCTCCAGAAAAGGGAATTCCTGTGGTTTTAACTGCGGCTTCACCATCAAATATTGTTCAAGAACTTAAAGAACTGGTAGATGAATTTGAATATTTAATTAATTAGATTGATATAAAATACTATGGATAAT
Organism: Nodularia sp. UHCC 0506; assembly: GCF_034931045.1. Classification (NCBI taxonomy): domain Bacteria; kingdom Bacillati; phylum Cyanobacteriota; class Cyanophyceae; order Nostocales; family Nodulariaceae; genus Nodularia; species Nodularia sp. UHCC 0506. Next base: position 38,344 of record NZ_JAYGHH010000009.1, on the reverse strand, counting down.
TACCAAGTTAATAACGAACATCACAATGATCTTCCAAAGGAAGTAATTGAATTATTCAAAAAACAATGGATAAGTTTTAATGATGATCAAAAAAATGATATTTTGCAAGGTAATGCTCAACTTAGGGTAAATTGTTTTTATCCAAAAGCTGTTAAAAAGAAAGATATTTTATCTCGAAAACCTATTGATAAAACCCATCAATATGAAGATTTAGACTATACTCAACTTTCACAAAGATTAGATGAGTTAAATTCAAGAGAAGAGGGAATAGACTTTTTAAAATCGTCTTTCTCTACAAAAAAATCTCTAGAGTCTTTTGCAAAATTTTTGAAAATCTCGACACAAAAGCAAAATCTACAAGAACTGAGAGAAAGTATTGTTTCTGCAACAATAGGTTATCGGTTAACAATACAGTTTATTGAAAAAAGAAGAAGACCAAAACTAGAGTATGAATTTTTAGATAAAAATGAGAAATTTACTCAAGTAGTTGAATTTTGTATTTTTATTGATCTGGAATTGTATTTTCTTTTTCATATTGAGCTATTGCTTGTTCAATTATTTCATTACTCACATCTGTCAGATCAGATTTAGAATAAATTGTAGCGAGTATAATTCCTTGAGCAATTTTTAGATAATAAATTACTCGATACCCTCCACTCTTTCCTTTTTGAATATTACTATTTTTAACACGAACTTTGAAAACTTGATATTTAATTCCCGCAATTCTATTTCCAGGAATTTCACCTGCTTGTAGTTGATCAATTAAAGGTTGAATATCACTACGAATGGAACGATAGCGTTTAGCCAGTTCTCGCAAATCTCTTTGAAAACGAGGAGTAAGAGCAATTTCAATTGGTAGTGGTTCATTATTATTCTGCATCTATCCCTTCCCACATTTGTGAAAGGGGTATAGTTTGTCCACTTAATGCTTCTTTTATTCCCTGATGAATACCTTCAATTACAATTTCTGTGGGTGTTTCTTCAAGAAATGAATTTTTCTCTAATTGGAAAATAGATTTTTGTAGCAATTGCAATGTATAAGTTTCCACAGAAAGTCCTTGCTGTTGTGCTTCCTGTATTAAATACTGTTCTAATTCTGGTGGTAAGCTGAGGGTTAGTGTCATAAGTCTATTGTGAGTGACTTTATATATTGTAAACCTGTAAAAACCAAAAATTAACCCCAAAATACCAATGTGTGATGTTGGGTTTCGTTTCTCAATCCAACCTACGACTTTTTAAGAGAGGCAATTCTATTTTATGTTCACCCGCACCGAGTTAGAACTTTTGACCCTTCCCCAGTTAAAAATTCTCTGTAATCGCTATGGATTAAAATCTACTGGGAACCCTGGATACAAAACTAGCTACATCACCACCTTGATGGCATTCCCTGTACTGGCAATACATCAGCTAGAAGAGGGTAAAGGATTAAAATCACCGTCATTCGGTAGTCTACAGGAAATAGGTACTGCTTTGGATCATATTGGTAATCCTACACCTGAACACTCAGCACTCATCAGAATTTCTTTTGAGGGTAGGAGGATGGAGTTACCTGATAGGTATGACCAAGAAAAGCTATTAGCTGTTTACAAAGTTAAGAACCATTTAGAGGAGGTAATTAGCTTACTGACACTTTAATTAACCTCAACAGAAGCCTCTCGCATATCCGAAGGGAGGCTTTGAAACATGATTGTAACATTCAATAAATCTAAAAATGCAACTGAGCGCAAGATTCACCCATTGAGCGATCGCATCATCTAGGATAATTTTAGCTCAATGACGGTAGGCGATTGGCTCAAAATGCAACACCATAATTTGCTCTGGAGTTAAACCAACGGATTCATAGGTTTGTCCATTTTTGTCACTAAATTCTACTTCAAATGCAGCACCATCGGCTAATATTTCGACTATTGTACCAACTTGACCACGCAACAAATTATATTCAGGGATATCAGCTGTGAGTGCTATTACATCTAGTAACTTCAGTGTATTCTGAGTCATTTTGTATAATCTTGATGTATGACAACAATAGTTCCAGTGATTTTTTTATTAAAAAGTCTGATATGATATAGTACGTATGAATTATATAATTTGACAATAATTTACAAAATTAATAATTATTAAGGTTAAATAATCATGTCTAGTATACACACAGGTATTGAGTGGACAGATAAAACTTGGAATCCCACAACTGGGTGCAACAAAATTAGTCCTGGGTGTTTACATTGCTATGCAGAAGCTCTTACTAAACGGTTTCCTAATAATTTCAAGAATGGGTTTGATTTAACTTTACACCCAGAAAGGTTGACAGAACCCTTAAAGTGGAGAACTCCCAGCAGAATCTTTGTGAATTCAATGAGTGACCTTTTTCATGAAGAAGTTCCGCTAGATTTTATTCAAAATGTATTCAAAGTTATTCAAGCTACACCTTGGCATATATATCAAATATTAACAAAAAGACCTGAACGCTTAGTTGATTTAGCACCTAATTTAGAATTTCATAAAAATATTTGGTTGGGTGTATCAGTTGAAAATCAAAACTATGTTCATCGGATTGATTTTCTGCGCCAAGTTCCTGCATCGGTGCGTTTTCTGTCCTGTGAACCATTGTTAGGTTCCTTGAATCTTAATTTAGAAAATATTGATTGGGTTATAGTTGGGGGAGAGTCTGGTCAAAAACATCGCCCAATGTCAATTGAGTGGGTTGAAGATATTCGTGACCAATGTCAAAAAGCAGAAGTAGCTTTTTTCTTCAAGCAATTTGGTGGTAGAACTTCTAAAGCTGGTGGTAGGTTGCTAGATGGTAGAATATGGGATGAAATGCCTGATGCTTGGCAACAACATTACAAGAAATGGGGTGCATACCCGCAAAAATTAAGAATTAAAAAAGAAAGTTTGGGGCTTACTGCTTAGGTGGAAATGTAACTTTAACAGAATCTCCAAAGGTATTTTTTCTTCGTTCATTAACAGGTGGTTCTGTAGTGATTTTACCTTGAGATTCAAGATTTTTTAGAGCGTCTTTATAATTTTTATCAATGAAACTTCTACCAACGTTATGCTGTAGATAAATTTCTTTCATGGTTATTGTTTGACCTGCAAATTCATCAATTAGCATTTGTTCTAAATCATCTAGAGGAGTTGAGCTTTCAAACAGCGAAAGTTGTCTAGAGGTAGCTGGATTATATTCAAAAGACGGTACACCTTGATTTTGATAAGAACTTTCTTTAGCCATGATATCTTTGATGATTTGATAGCCCCTTTTGTCCTTACTTACAAAAATTAAGTGATGGCTTGTACGTTTAAATTTTTCATGTTTAAAACGAAACGGTTGAACATATTTAATACCAATTTCTTTTAATGCTTCACAAATAGCTTCGATAATAGTAAATTCTCTATCTTCTGACTTAATTAATTTTAATTTTTTGCGTACTATATCTGCTCTTATTTTGCCAAATAGGTCATTTATATCATCTTCAACAATGGGATTAGTTAAATCCATATTTATACGATTGTAATTAAAAAAGAAGAGGCAATCACAGCCCCAATTTTTCACAACTGCATAAATAAGGTTAAGTGATAATCCTTTATATGAGTATGGGTCTAAAAAAAATAGTGTAGGAACATCAAATATTTCAAGATTCTTTTCACCAATTTTAAAATTGGTTACTTCAGGTTTATATTTTAAATCATCAATGCCAGTAATTGCATCTATAGCTTTTTGCAAAGAATAGATGTGATCAACTTTAGCATCATTAAATAATGTCACTAGCATATTTCTTATATCTGGATCAGAAATAGCTTTTTCTAAAACTTTGATAGGTGTTGATTTTGAACCATCTTTGTACATACCTGTACCAGCGAAAAGGTCTATATAGGCAATTTTTTCATCTACTCTTCTACCTTTACTTTTTTGAGATTTAATCTGTGCAATAATTACTTTTGCCCAAGCCCAAAAATAGTTTTCAACAATTCTGGCTTTTACTAAAGATTGCTCTTTCGGTTCATCAAAGAAGGAATCATTAGCCATACGTAATTACTCTAGGTTACAATAAGTATAGTAATTTATAAATTACTGAATGTCTAGAAAAGCAACTGAGCCTAGTATTGAGCTAATTTTGAGCGATCGCACATCGCTGTAACTAGCCTTCATCCTATCTCTTATAATTGATCGGATAACCTGCACATATAATCTTAGGCATGAGACTGTGACAGAACCTGGAAACTACAAAGATACGGTAAACTTACCCAAAACTAAATTCGATATGCGGGCTAACGCCATCAAGCGGGAACCTGAAATCCAAAAATTCTGGGCGGAAAATAACATTTACGATCGCCTGTCAAAAGAAAACCCCGGCGAATTATTTATACTCCATGATGGGCCTCCCTACGCCAACGGCTCATTGCATATTGGTCATGCCTTAAATAAAATTCTCAAAGATATTATTAACCGCTACCAATTACTACAAGGGCGTAAAGTTAGATACGTGGCGGGTTGGGATTGTCACGGATTACCCATTGAGTTGAAAGTTCTGCAAAAGATGAAGTCGGCAGAACGGCAAAGTTTAACGCCTTTAACACTGCGGGCAAAAGCTAAAGAGTTTGCCCTAGCTACCGTAGATGACCAACTGGAATGTTTTAAACGCTACGGTATTTGGGGTGATTGGGAGCATCCTTATCTCACTCTGAAGCCGGAATATGAAGCAGCGCAAATCGGTGTGTTCGGTCAGATGGTGTTAAAAGGATACATCTATCGTGGTTTGAAGCCGGTTCACTGGAGTCCTAGTTCTAAGACGGCTTTGGCTGAGGCGGAGTTGGAATATCCAGAGGGTCACACTTCGAGAAGTATCTATGCGGCTTTTCCCATTACCGGGCTGTCTGAGGCTGCTAAACCTGTGTTGGGTGAATTTTTGCCTAATTTGGGTGTCGCTATCTGGACTACTACTCCTTGGACGATTCCGGGGAATTTGGCTGTGGCAGTGAATGGCGATTTGAATTATTCTGTGGTGGAGGTAGAACCCTCCCCGCAAGCAGAGAGGGGGAGTAAAGAAGGGACTGAGGGAGTAAAATTCCGTTACCTTATCGTCGCCGCAGACTTAGTAGAACGTTTGTCAGCTACCCTTTCCACTCAGCTAACTGTAAAAGCCACATTTAAGGGTCAGGATTTAGAACATTCTACTTATCGTCATCCTTTGTTTGATAGGGAGAGTCCGGTGGTGGTGGGTGGTGATTATATCACTACTGAGTCGGGTACTGGGTTGGTACATACTGCACCGGGTCACGGTCAAGAAGATTACATTGTTGGTCAGCGTTATGGTTTGCCGATTCTTGCGCCTGTGGATGACAATGGTGATTTTACTCAGGAGGCGGGTGAGTTTGCTGGGTTGAATGTTTTGGGTGATGGAAATCAGGCGGTAATTGATGCGTTGACTGCGGCTGGTTCTCTGTTGAAGGAGGAAGCTTATCCTCACAAATATCCTTATGATTGGCGGACGAAAAAGCCGACGATTTTCCGGGCGACTGAACAATGGTTTGCTTCTGTGGCTGGATTTCGGGATGAGGCTTTAAAGGCGATCGCTAGTGTAAAATGGATTCCAGCCCAAGGTGAAAATCGTATCCGGCCAATGGTGGCTGAACGTTCTGATTGGTGTATTTCTCGTCAGCGTTCTTGGGGTGTACCCATTCCGGTGTTCTACGATGAAGCCACCGGGGAACCATTACTGAATGAGGAAAGTATCAATCACGTCCAAGGAATTATTGCTGAGAAAGGTTCTAATGCTTGGTGGGAAATGTCGGTTGAGGAGTTATTACCAGAGTCTTACCGCAATAATGGCAAGTCTTACCGCAAAGGTACAGATACTATGGATGTCTGGTTTGATTCTGGTTCATCTTGGGCGGCTGTAGTTAAACAGCGTCCAGAGTTACGCTATCCTGCTGATATGTATTTGGAAGGTTCCGACCAACATCGGGGTTGGTTCCAGTCAAGTCTGCTCACCAGTGTAGCGGTAAATGGCATTGCACCTTACAAAACTGTCTTAACTCACGGCTTTGTTTTAGATGAACAAGGGCGGAAAATGAGTAAGTCTGTGGGGAATGTGGTTGACCCCCAAGTGGTAATTAATGGCGGAAAAGACCAGAAAAAAGAACCCCCTTATGGTGCTGATATCCTGCGTTTGTGGGCTTCGTCGGTAGATTATTCTTCTGATGTGCGTCTGGGTGGTAACATCATTAAACAAATGAATGATGTCAGAGGCAAGATTCGCAATACAGCGCGGTTCTTGTTGGGTAGCTTGGATGATTTTGACCCGGTAAAGGATGCAGTACCTTTGTCAGATTTGCCAGAACTTGACCGCTATATGTTACACCGGATGACTGAGGTGTTTCAGGAAGTGACAGCAGCTTTTGACAGTTTCCAATTCTTTCGCTTTTTCCAAACTGTGCTGAATTTCTGCGTGGTGGATTTATCCAACTTCTATTTAGATGTTGCTAAAGATAGATTGTACATCAGTTCCCCGGATGCTTTCCGCCGTCGCAGTTGTCAAACAGTTTTGCAAATTGCTTTGGAGAATTTAGCACGCGCGATCGCACCTGTTTTGTGTCACACTGCTGAGGATATCTGGCAATTTATCCCTTACCAAACATCATGTAAATCAGTATTTGAAGCTGGTTGGGTAAAGGTAGATGAACAGTGGCGGAATCATGAATTGGCAGAATTTTGGCAACAAATCCGCAAAATTCGTGATGATGTGAATAAAGTGTTAGAACAAGCCAGGGGAGAAAAAATGATTGGTTCTTCCCTAGAAGCAAAAATCTTGCTATATGTCAAGGATGAGCAATTGCGTTCTGCGGTAAAAACCCGAAATCCTGAAATTGGTAATGGTATCGATGAACTGCGCTATATGTTTATCACCTCCCAAGTGGAAGTTTTAGATTCTGCGGAAGCTTTGCAAGGTTTGAAATATAATTTGCAGTCAGATAGCTGGGGAATTGCGGTAGTAAATGCAGAAGGGAAAAAGTGCGATCGCTGTTGGAATTACTCCACCCATGTGGGAGAATCAGCAGAGCATCCCCTACTCTGTGAAAGGTGCGTTCCAGCCTTAGCGGGAGAGTTTTAATTAAATACAGAACCTCACCCCCAGCCCATCTGCTTCTCTCAAAGGGAGACGCTACGCGAAGCTAAGGAAAGGGGAGAATATCAAGTAGAGTTTAATACTTCTTACTCCCCTCCTCGCTTGCGGAGAGGGGTTGGGGGTGGGGTAGAATGATTGTAGTAATTGTAACTAATTAACCGGACTTGATATTACAACTTCTGCAACAACTCCTGAGTTAACTGAAAAAATGCCTTGGAACCAGATGATTGAGGTGCAGTTAAAACAACCGGCATAAAACTATCAACAGCCTTAGCCACATTCATGTCAACTGGTATTTGTGCTTTACAAATTTTATCTACACCAAAATCTTCCACAACCCGGTGCATAACTTGTCTGTAATATCTGCCATTTAACAGATTAGAACTAGCCATACTAAAAACAATTCCCAGCATCTTAATATCTATTTTAGCTTCATGTTCATGACTATCTTTTAATTGAGCGATACGTCTTTCTAATAGTTGAATACCTACAACAGATAAAGGTTCTGGTTTAGCCGGGAGAATGTAGAAATCACTTGTAGCCAAAGCACTACGAGTCAACAAATTATAGCCAGGCGCACAATCTAGCAGGATGAAATCATATTCATCACGCACTGGTTTTAAAATATTATTAATCAAGACTCTTTCAAAGCGATTCCAAACAGTTTCAAAATCAGGTTCACCCAAAGCCTTAGCTTGTTGATGTAGCATTTCTGAAACTAGAAACTCATCATATAAATCAATGTCTCCGGGTAATAAATCTAGCCCAGGCAGGTTACAAACTTGAGATTTGATAATATCATGAATTGTCAGTTTAGCTTCTGGTTCAGGATTGATAACTTGGTCTATCAAATATCGAAACGTCTTGCGTTGTTTGCGAAGTTTGGCAAAGTCTAAAGGCGACATTAAACTAAGCGTAGCGCTGATTTGGCTATCTAAATCAAGCACAAGCACGCGTTTACCGTGATTTTTGGCTAAACAAGTAGCGATGTTGACAGTGAGGGTGGTTTTACCAACGCCACCTTTCATATTTGCAGTTGCAATTACATATCCCATTGGTTAAGTCCTTTGTTGACGCATTCCCATATCTAGGTAGCGTACACCTGTACGGAATAATTAAAACTTCTATTAAATTTAATATTTTCCGTAATCTTCAAGGTTAGCTTTGTCTCTATTGAGGCAGTTAGATTATAGCAGTACGGGTTTAGTTATCAAATGCGTGTAGGAAAAAATACTCAAAATTTGGGTTTTTGATTTGTTTACCGTAATTTTTAATCTTTTTTGGCTCACGCAGAAACGCACCAGGCGCGGAGAATATGAGTGAAATTTATAAAAGCTACTCCATAATGTAAATTTTATTTGCCAAAATTATAATATACTCATTTTTTGTAAAAATACTAAGCATAATCTTATTTATATACATATCATTAAGCAATTTTTATCACACAATCTTAAGTATCTGTGTTATGTTTTAAACTGCATACGGTTTTTGCCAATGTAGCAATTTTATTGAGGTAAAGTATATTGCCGTTTAATCCTGAACTGTGTCGTAATGAAAGCGAAGTTGAAAGCAAACTCATAGTTCAGTATTTGCTGCCACAGTTAGGGTATACTCCCGATACGTGGCATCAAGAAGTTGCCCTTGGTAGCATTCGTTTGGATTTCTTAGCATTCGCAGTACAAGTTATTCCCTTGGTTTTAGATGCTAATTCGCCGATGAGTGTTGTCATGGAGGCAAAGCATCCAAAGCAAAATTTAAATAATCATGTCCTTAGACTCAGGCATTATTTAACAAGTTTGAATGCGCGATATGGGTTGTTGACTAATGGGAAGGAAATCAGAATTTATGAAAAGTTGCAATATGATATTCAGCTAGTGTTTCAGTGTAATGGAAAGGATGTTGAGGAGAAGATAGAAGAAATTAAAAATTTTATTGCTATAGATAGCATCAGAAAAAGGCAGATTATACATCAATCAAAAATTCAGATAACTCAAACTAATTCAATTCCTGACAATAAGAGGCAAAATTATATGAAAACAATTGCAATTTACCATCATAAGGGAGGTGTAGGTAAAACTACAGTTGCGATTAACTTAGCAGCAGCATTAAGTAAAAAAGGTAAAAAAGTCCTTTTAATTGATATGGATGCTCAGGCTAATACAACCTTTGCGACAGGACTAGTAAAATTTCAATTTGAAGAAGATGATGATTTAAAAGATCGTAATGTATATCACTTATTAGAAAAAACTGATAAAAATTTTATACCAGATATTGTTCGCAAATCTCAATTTTTTAATGACCCAGAGATTGATGTTATTCCTTCACATATTACCTTAGTTTCACTTCAGTCTAACTTAGTCCAATCTGGAGCTGCTAGAAGTAGACTAGCTAGAAAACTAGAAAAAGTAAAGTCTGAATATGATATTGCAATTATTGACACTCCTCCATCTCTTGATTTATATGCACAAGCTGCTTTAACTGCTGCTGATTACTTGATAATTCCTTCAGATTTAAAACCATTCTCCAACCAAGGTTTGCCCAGTGTTAAAAACTTTATCAAGCAAGAAATTAATGAGAATAAGGAAGGTTTAGGAAAAGCACCATTGATAATTATGGGTGTTCTTCCTTCTAAAATTTCAACTAATGCTCAATATTTAAAACACAATTTTTTTAAGCACAAAAGTGTAATTAATGACCGTTATGATTTTCCACTGATGGATAGTATTATCTCTGAGAGAACAGCTTTATCTGCTTGCATTAATAGGACTATAATTATAGGAAATTTGGAAATTCCTGATCCAAAATCTATTTTAGATTTTGCTAAAAATGAATCTTCTGCAAATATTGCTGCTGCTGAATTTGAATCTTTAGCTATAGAAGTTATGACAAAATTGGGGTTAAAATAATGACTAATTTTTTGATGGTAGATGTTGCAGGCGTTACTTCAAGTGTTCCGCGTTCAAAATTTGCAGAGGCTGATTTAAATATTCTGGCTGATAAGATTTTAGAATCTGGAGGTTTACTTAAGCCATTAGTTTTAAGAAAGATTGGCTTTGAAAAATATGAAGTAATTGATGGACATTTTGAATATTATGCTGCTGTAAGAGCTAGAGAAAAAAATTCTGATGAAGGCGAAATGGTCAATGCTTTAATTATTCCATCAGAACAAGAGGAAGCAGTTTTAAAGCAAGCAGTCATTCTTAAAAGTGTAGATTCTGCCAATAAAGTAGTAAATAACGTAACTG
>NZ_JAYGHH010000009.1:5923-27932 GCF_034931045.1 Nodularia sp. UHCC 0506 | reverse complement strand
CAACTAGTTCAAATTCATCACATATAGCAAACTCTAATCCTAGTATATTAGAAATGCAAATTCAAGAATTAAGATCAGAAATAGCACAAGAAAGACAAGAGAGACAAAAGCTATACGATACTATCAAGCTTCTTGAAAATCAGATCCCCAAACAAATTACACCACTAGAAACATTTAATAAACTGGGTCTAATAGACCTAACTTTCAGGCTAAAAACTGCTGGATTTCCTGATAAAAAAGCCGTTAGTATTGCTGAAAGTGTAAAAAAAGAGCGTGACAATAAAAAATTTGAATCTTTAAAAGATGTTATAGAAAGAGTGAAAGTTACTAATGGCAAAAAACTAGCTAAAGGTATTAGTGGCGATAAAATGATAGATATTCTTGATAGTTGGTCACGTGTATTATTTGTTTAATTTTTATCTACAACATCAGGATTGGATATTTCTAATAACTTCCGATGCACAGCAGCCAAATAAACCGTATCCATTGCGGCATACTTTATATTTAATGTTTTGAATCTTCAGCCTTAAAACCCAACTCTCAGGAAATAACTGAAAATATTTGCTAGTCAAATTCAAGAGGTCTGGATGTGCAAAGTCATCATCATCTAAGGCGATGACGTAATCACCTTTAGCATTGATTAAGCCAGTAAATCTTTGCATGACTTCACCCTTAAAGGGACTAATTAAACTCCTAACTCTGGAGTCATCAATATTTTTGATTTTGCCATTAGGAGGATAAACTAAAATAAATTCAATTTCGCCTTTAATTTTTAATAACTGTTCTAACCAATAATCAGAGTAGTTACCTAGTGTAGCAGTCACAATTGTCAAAAGTGGTTGCTGGATCATTTGTTTGTCTTGCCAATATTTTAGTTGTTTGAAAGAGTCTAGCTGGTTTTAAATTACAAGTAATATTACTTGCCAAATATTTTTCTAAATACTGTAGGTTAAAAGCAGAATTTGGAAAAGCTTATTCAATATTAAAATTAAATTTATGCGATAGTAGAAAAACATCTCAAGTTTTATTTTTTTTCATTAAGTTGACTTGAACCGACTTACCTAATATCTGTGGTATGGTGTAAATTTGCCAAAATATTAGATTCCATAAATAGCCATACTGGGGATAAGCTTTAACTAAGAGCAGGTCTGCAATTAAATATAATCTAAATCCTTTTAACGAACTATCCCTAACAATATATCTAATTTGTTCTGACTGCGGTAGAGAGTGAGCAATAATAGCATCTTTCTGGTAAAATTTGGCTTGAATGAATAGACCTAATAACCTATCCAAATTCCATAAAGGAATCCAAGTTAATGCACCCATAACTTTCATGACTTGGGATAATTCAGCCAGCGCTGATTTGACTAATTCAGTTTTCCAAATTTTGTTATTAAAATTTTCAAAGTGAATACCATTTTGATCCGTCCTCTTTTTCCAGGGAAAAATTATATGGCGAATATCTAATGATTTATCTAAAGGTGTAATAGGCACTTCTAATAAACCGTTGTAATTGCCATTTTGAAATGGAAAAGGATTTTCTGGTGTTTTTTTACAAATCTCTAACTGTTCAACATCAGGAATTGCTTGCCAATCTTGTTTAATTCTTACTTCATCATCATATTTAATGTTTTGAATCTTCAGTCTTAAAACCCAACTCTCAGGAAATAACTGAAAATATTTGCTAGTCAAATTCAAGAGGTCTGGATGTGCAAAGTCATCATCATCTAAGGCGATGACGTAATCACCTTTAGCATTGATTAAGCCAGTAAATCTTTGCATGACTTCACCCTTAAAGGGACTAATTAAACTCCTAACTCTGGAGTCATCAATATTTTTGATTTTGCCATTAGGAGGATAAACTAAAATAAATTCAATTTCGCCTTTAATTTTTAATAACTGTTCTAACCAATAATCAGAGTAGTTACCTAGTGTAGCAGTCACAATTGTCAAAAGTGGTTGCTGGATCATTTGTTTGTCTTGCCAATATTTCAGTTGATTGAACAAAAAGCAATTCAGTTAGACATGAGACGTATAAAAATGAAATGTTACAATTGGTATGTGACTTTGATGCTTTGTATTAAATATGTCTCAAATTTAATAGTAAAATCCATGAGTTTTAAAAAATACCCTTAAGAAAGGTTCATATTTTGACCCTATGTCTACACTTCCTGATCCACCACTTTGAGGGGGAGCAGACATGAGAACTTTTACTTGGCTTAAATATTTACAGTAACACCATTCTGTGATTTTAGTCACGCAGCACAATAAGGGCGTTGTAGTGACAAAAATCGGGTGATTAAGGAGGTAAATTAGTGAAATCAGCGTTTTTTTCTCGCCAGATTTTCTAGAGAATTAACGAAAATTTACTTAAACGATAAGTAACTATAAACAGAGGCGTTTTGTTGTCCATGTTTCTTGTGTAGGCAATTGTAATTAAAAACGGTTGCTTTTATCTAGATAGGCATAGTAAAATTTAGAGTGTAACAATTTACCTGCTACATATAGTATTTTATTCCTTGGCGATCGCCTAAATGTCAAACATTTCTTACAAGCAATTCATATATACTACGTAGAAATTCGTCAGTATTGAGAAAGTCACTATAGCTTCAGAGGAGTTGATGCTCAAAAAATTTCATATAATAGTATGAATTTATCAATACATACTAAGTATGCTGGTTTTTGTGATACCTCTGAAAAATCCCAAAACATCCAAGTCATGGGACTTAACTTCCAAATTATTTGAAAGATGTATACGGTCTGTCTGCAATCAAACCTCAGTCAACTTTAGAGTTATTGTAGTTTGCAGCGAAATCCCTAAAATCCCATTTCATCACCTATCAATAAATTATGTGGAAGTAAATTTTTCGCCACCTGCTTCAGATATAAATAGTAAACGATTAGATAAAGGAAAAAGACTGATTACAGGATTAGCCTACGCTGAAAAATTTGCACCATCTCACATTATGACTGTTGATGCTGATGATTGTGTGAGCAGTTATTTAGCTGAGTTTGTTAGTCAAAATCAGGATAGTAATGGTTGGTTTATTGATAAAGGTTATATATATCGAGAAAATAGGAAATTTATATATTTCAGATCAAAAGCTTTTAGCCAATTATGTGGTTCAGGATTAATTGTGAAGTATAGTAATAACTTTAATTATCTTTTTGAGAATGATATTTATAACCATAAAGTTAAGTGCTTAGGAGACGGTAATCTTTTGGAACCACTACCATTCATTGGTGCTGTCTATATTATAGGTAATGGAGAAAATATTTATTTAAATTTAGAGAAATTAAACTACTTAACAAAAACACTTAAGCAGAAAGGATTAATATTTTATTTGAGAGACTTTTTACAATATCGCTGGCTAACAAAATCAATTCGGAAGCAGTTTAACTTATTCCAGTTAAATTAATATTGATTTCTGAATTTTTGCTCCAGAACAATAAAAATTAAATTTTAGCTCGATTTGATACATTTTGGATAAAATCATGTTTCAAACTAAAATATACTCTCGATGCAGTTCAACGGAAACATACCAGCTTTAGAAATATCACTTTTCAGCTAAAAAGATAAAAGTTAACAAAATAAATAGAGAAATTATATGCGGATTTTAATGCTGTCTTCTACATTTCCTTATCCACCTAGTCGCGGGGGAACAGAAATTAGAACCTTTAATTTGCTCAAATATTTACAGCGTCATCATTCTGTCACTTTAATCACACAGCAACACAAAGGCGTTTCGGTGACAGAAGTGGAGGAATTAAGGCAATATGTCAGTGAACTAATGGTTTTTCCCTTACCGCCAGACGTTCAGGAAGAAAAAGCGATCGCAGGAGGCGGGGCTTTGCCCATCGCTAAAATATTTGGTAAAATAGGACGCTTTGCCGAATCAGTAATTAAAGCTACGCCACCTAACGTACTGCATCGCTATTCGCCAGAAATTCAAGCATTAGTGGATAATTATGTCCAGGCGCAAAAGTTTGATGTGATCACCTGTGAACATAGTGTAAACGAAATATATATTAGACCGGAATTTCGCCAAACTATTAATACAGTTGTCGATATTCATAGTTCAGTTTATAGCTGGACTAACGATCATTTAAAAATGGGTGCTTCTCAAAATGCCCTACGCGATCGCCTGTATCTTGCCTTGATTCTAGAACGCTACGAAAAACGTTACTGTAATAAATTTTCTCATATTGTTGTCACCACAGAAGACGACCGCCAAGAATTTCTCAAACTCCGTCCAGAAATGGAAATTGAAGTTATACCCAACGGTGTAGATTTAGAATTATTTCCCTATCGTTGTCAAGATCCAGGCGGACATCAGTTAATCTTTGTCGGGGCGATGGATGCTTCTCATAATATAGATGCAGCTCGTTTTTTTGCCTTAGAAGTTCTGCCAGAACTACAAAAATCTTATGCCGATGCCACATTTAGTATAGTCGGTGCTAAACCAACACCAGAAATTTTAGACCTGAAAAACATTCCAGGCGTTATTGTTACTGGTCGCATTCCTGCAATGGTAGAATATTTACATCAAGCCACAGTTTGCGTCGTCCCCCTACGCACTGGTTTTGGCATTAAAAATAAAACTTTAGAAGCAATGGCTGCTGGTGTGCCAGTAGTAGCAAGCGATCGCGGTTTAGAAGGATTAGCTATAGACACTCCGATGCGGGCATTACGCGCCAATAAACCTGCTGAGTATGTCGCCGCCATTAGTCAACTTTTTGATCATCCCCAACTGCGTGATCAATTGTCTCAGAATGGTAGACAACTAGTAGAAACCGAGTTCACTTGGGATCTAGCCGGAAAACGTTATGAACAAGTTTGTTTAGGACTGAATCATCAACCATAGCTAGTACAGCATGACGTAAATATGGATACCCTTTCAAAAGGTTCAAAAGCCCAACGTCAAAGCTTTTTTGACTTCACGGCGGTACTAGTCGTAATTTTAGTTAAAAATTGAAAAAAGAGGAGTGAGTAGCAGCGATCGCACTTGTACCACAGCTATCACTCCTTTAACCTCGCGCGTTGATAAGCTGTTATGCTTATTTACAACTACAGCAAATTAATTGTTAACTTTTATCTAACTAAAGTGGCTAATAACTATTAACTTATTAAGTGATTAACTATACAAATTCATTTTTGATTGCCATGAATTACATACATCTGTCGTCAGGGCGCAAGGTCTTTTACCCCTACCCCTTGGTCTATTTACCTAAAAATAGCTGTAATTAAATTAAGTTTTGATAGCAGATTTATCAGATCAAGTTCTTCTATAATCTAGTTAATTAAATCCTCAAAAAATGTTGAATATCTACATTCTTAGCCATATAAACATCATATAATTATAAATTAACATAGCATTTCTAACTTATTGGGCAAGAATGAGAAAGTTGGTAGTTGGTATTTTTGACAATACCGCAACTCTTAAAATTTTTTCAGACAAGAGAATTTCTAGAGTTACACCTAAATTATGAAACAATGAATTTTTTGTAAGTTGAAAAAACGCAATGAAATGAAAATAAACTTGATAACCGACTTAAATAAATCCGTGAAGTAAGTTAGTGAGATAAAACAAAGCTATGAAATGAAATGTAAAATTTTAGCGAATTTGCTCGTAGCTTTAGCACTGAGGCAAAACTGCAAAACATGATGATTTGTTCATGTGAAATTACTTATGTATGTACTTAATACATATTAGCGTAGCAGGGCTGTAACCCGAAAAATTGATGTTCTACTGATTGCCACAGTTATTTTCAGGTAAGGTTGATGAAAAGTGATACACCAGAAGAGTTAAACTCAGATAGAGAAATTGAACGTTTAATAGACGAAGTTATGTCCTCAACCCTAACTGACCTAACTGATGAACAGTACCGCAAAAAAATGCAGCGGCGCAAAGAAGTACAGGATAGCCGTATAGCCAAGGCTGTGCCAGAAAAAGGGTTAATTATAGTCAATACTGGTAACGGCAAAGGTAAAACTACTGCGGCGTTGGGAATGGTGTTGCGATCGCTTGGTCACGGCTATAAAGTAGCGATTGTGCAGTTCATCAAAGGTTCTTGGGAACCATCAGAAAAAAAAGTTTTCAGCCTCTGGGAAAAACAGATCGAATTTCACGCTATGGGCGAAGGCTTTACCTGGGAAACTCAAGACCGCGATCGCGACCTCGATAAAGCCAGCGCTGCTTGGGAAAAATCATTAGAATATATCCGCAACCCAGATTTCCAGCTAGTGCTGTTGGATGAAATCAATATTGCCCTGAAAATGGCCTATTTACAAGTAGATGAAGTTTTAGCTGGTTTGGCACAAAAACCACCCAATAAGCACGTAATTCTTACAGGTAGAGGCGCACCAGCTGCTTTAATCGAACGCGCAGATTTAGTCACCGAAATGACTCTAATTAAACATCCTTTCCGGGATCAAGGTGTAAAAGCGCAACCAGGGATTGAGTTTTAATTAGGGTTTGCTGTTCGCGTAGCGTGCCGTTAGGCATAAAAGTTTTGTTGTGGAGGCAGGGAACAGGGAACAATTTCAGCTATCTGTCATCCCCAAATTTTTTGATTTATTCAACCCAAAATTCACACTTTTGATGGTAAACCCTTCAAAAGCCTTGCACCTACTTTCGGGTTTATCAGCCTCAAACCTTCGATTTATCTGGGTTTTATATTTATTCAGCCAGCTCTAATTAGCGCTGTAAACTTCTTTACACATTTGCAAAATGCGTTGGTCATTAGTGCTGATAGAGTTGAGTTGATGATAGTCTTGCAGTGCGACAGAGTAAGGATAGCTAATCATCTGGTCATCAGTGTAGCTAGGTATTTGAAATTGATTAGCTGTAGCTAGTTGATTGACACCCACTTCCCCAGGAGAAGTAGTAACTGTCATCGCCAATTCTCCCGATTTATCGATAGCACCTTGAAAGCAACTAAATTCTGATTGAGCCATATACAACGCACCCGTTACCCTACCTTGGCGGTTCTCAAACAAAACATAGGCTTGCCCAAGCTGGTTAGCTTGTAGTGATTCGCCATAGAGATATATGCCATCTTTTTTGGGAAAATTGGCTCTTGCAGATCCTGGCGTGCGGGTAACTAGGGCTGTAGTCGCAGGTGTATTTCTGATATTCCTCAATAATTGGGCAGAAGACACTAATTTAGTCCGCCGTGTAACTTGACTATTGTCAGTATTGAAGGTTTCTAGTTGCGAGTGTTGAACATGATTTTCATTTTGACCTCTAGCAGCCAGTCTCCGTATGAGATTTCTTTGGTTTTTAACTTGTCTGAGGCGACTTAGAACAGACGTTTGATTAGTTGAGTCGGTAAAATTAGCATCTAGGGTCATAGAAGTAGATGCTGTTTGTATTTGGTTACTCAATACTGGTTTAATTGTTTCACCCACAACACCTAATGTCAGAAGTAAGCCCAGAATGGGAAGTCTTAACTGACGTGCAGTCAAGAATTTAGTAATGTTGGTAAGCACCTGATTTCTCCTGTCAAAAAATTAACTTCTTACTCTCGCAACTTACTTAAACCATAACCAAGTACTTGTTGTTCAAGGCTCTGTCAAAGGTTTGATCTATATTTCTATTGTCGAGAATAATAACGTCTGAAAAATGAAGTTTTTATGTAATTCTGGATTTTAACTGTACGATATCATCAAAACCCTTCATCTGTCCCTCCGCAGATTTACCAGATTGGGGGCAATAATTTTGGTTAAAGAATGTAGAGACGTTTCATGGAAAATCTCTACAAGAGTTCTCAACTTACGAAAAAAACTCAGCACTTTGTGATACAACAGCTAATATTTATATTCCGCAAAATTACCCGAAAAAAATCGCCCCCTGAGTTCAGGAGGCGCGTCACCGAAAGCGATCTGCTTTTAGCTAGCAACGTACTCTTTGACATTGGCGCGACGACGGCGCAGATGAGCAAGAGCTTGGTGTTCTAGCTGGCGGACGCGCTCACGGCTTAGATTTAAGCGTTCACCCACTTTGGCTAAAGACATTTCGTTACCATCTTCTAAACCAAAGCGCAGGACTAAAACTTGTCGTTGTTGTGGGGTGAGTTCTGCCAACAAGTTATTCAGGTCTTGACGCAAGAATTCTTGGGTGGTGTAATACTCTGGAGATGGACCTTCATCTTCGAGCATTTCTTGCAATTCAGTATCCTGGTTATCGCCGACTTTCACATCTAACGACACTGGTTGACGAGCCATGTTCAGGTACTCGCGAATCTGCATCGGTTCTAGTTCTAACTCTTGAGCAATTTCGCTAGGTGTAGGCGATCGCCCAAACTTTTGCGCCAGTTCTCGCTGTACTTTTTTGATTTTGTTCAGTTTCTCAGTGATATGAATGGGTAGACGAATCGTGCGTCCTTGTTGAGCGATCGCGCGAGTAATCGCTTGGCGAATCCACCAGTAAGCGTAGGTGGAAAACTTATAACCCCTTGTGGGATCAAACTTCTCTACACCCCTTTCTAAACCTAGAGTTCCTTCCTGGATTAGATCCAAAAACTCCATGTTGCGCTTTTGGTATTTCTTGGCGATCGCCACCACTAAGCGTAGGTTCGCCTCAATCATTTTTTGCTTGGCGCGTTTACCTTGAGCTACAGTCTGTGTTACTTCTTTCTCATTTTGGTTAACATGGGCAGCCCATTCTGGTAAACTAGGTTCATGATCTAGCTCCTTGGCTAAAGCTTGTTTAGCATCCAGAAGTGTCATCATTTGTTGTACCTGCTTGCCAAAAATAATCTCTTCTTCACGAGTTAGCAAGGGTACACGGCCAATTTCTCGCAGATAGGTTCTTACCATATCGGCGGTAAACTTGGTATTGAGATTTTCAGTTTTGGTGTTAACAATAGCCATTGGTGCGTTGTCCTCTACTCCGTAAACACGACGGATCTTTAAATAACTAAATTTGGTCTAGAAAGGTAGTACACATATCACGGAACATAGGGCGCTACCAAAAGAAGTCAATTCATACACCGCGTATGGAAGATGAAGATGCATTACTGATATAGGTTCCTTTATCTTCCCTAAATTTTTGAATCTCTTAGAAGCACACTTCGTTATTTGTGAAAATTCTTTTATCCTCAGTCGCAATCTGCAACCGTAAAATATGAAGTCGATATGAGTTCTACTTATCCTATATTAAGACAAATCAAGTAGATAGTAAAGTCTTTTTGGCAAATCTTACAATTATAATGTAAAATCGCTTCGTTTAAAAAAATAAATTTCTTTAACCTCACTAGCTATATCTATAGTGACGCTAAAACCCCCTGCTCAGTTGCTGACAAGTAGCCGGATAACCGAACTGTGTCCCGTGGGAGGATGGAGGGATGTTACGAATGTTTGAAATTAAGGAGGTTCAAACCATCCCCAATGTAACTGAGGGGTCAATATTTAGACTAGTATCCCAAGGCGGAAGTCAAAAGTCTTATTTCATAGGCTTTTCACTGATTTTGAATAGTCTATTTATTTACGCCGACTTCTACTATCTCACGCCCCGTTAAGCCCTTCAGCATTCAGCACTCCAAACTCCAAACTCCGAACTCCAAACTCCGAACTCCAAACTCCGAACTCCAAACTCCGAACTCCGAACTCAGCACTCCACACTCCACACTCCACACTCAGCACTCAGCACTCAGCACTTTCTAAGGCACAATTAGCACTGGGCAAGGTGAAAGATTAATTACACGGCTGGTAACACTATCACTTGCGCCCTCTTCAGTCAAACCTAACCCTCTACAGCCCATGATAATTAAATCTGCCCCAATGTCATCAGCAACATCACAGATAGTAAAAGCTGCTTTACCCTGTTTTTCCAGAATCTCGGCGGTAATTCCTTGCTGAGAAAACAAAGATTGGGCATTTTCCAGCAATTTGGAGACAACCTCCGGCGACACCATTGGATCTGAATTCGGTGCATCTGCGGGCGCTTCCTCCACCACAGACAGCAACACCAAGCGACTGCCGTATTTTTGGACAACATTGGTAACAACGTCAGCAGCTTCCCGCGCTTCCCGGCTTTGATCAACTGGAAATAGTACTGTTTTGAACATCTCTCTCTCCTAGCACCCCTGACTCCGGTAAAATCTTGATGGTTCTACTTTCAAAACAATAACAAAAAGGCAATCAGGAGAGTCTATCTATGTCCAAAAAAACTTTAGCAAATTTGTCTGCTGCTGATATCTCCGGTAAACGTGCCTTAGTCCGAGTTGATTTTAACGTGCCTCTGGATGACAAAGGAAACATCACAGACGATACTCGCATTCGCGCTGCACTGCCCACCATCCAAGATTTAATGCAAAAGGGAGCTAAAGTAATTTTAGCCAGCCATTTTGGTCGTCCCAAGGGTGTGGATGATAAGTTGCGTTTGACTCCAGTTGCTAAACGTCTCTCGGAATTGCTTGGTCAAGAAGTTGTAAAAACTGATGATTGTATTGGCGATGCAGTGACTGCCCAAGTTGGGGCTTTACAAAACGGACAAGTTTTGCTGTTAGAAAATGTCCGTTTTTACAAAGAAGAAGAGAAAAACGATCCCGAATTTGCCCAGAAACTGGCAGCCAATGCTGATTTTTATGTAAATGATGCTTTTGGGACTGCACACCGCGCCCATGCTTCTA
Organism: Nodularia sp. UHCC 0506; assembly: GCF_034931045.1. Taxonomy (NCBI): domain Bacteria; kingdom Bacillati; phylum Cyanobacteriota; class Cyanophyceae; order Nostocales; family Nodulariaceae; genus Nodularia; species Nodularia sp. UHCC 0506. Next base: position 17,297 of record NZ_JAYGHH010000009.1, on the reverse strand, counting down.
CAGAAGGTGTGACTCATTACTTGAGTCCTTCCGTGGGTGGATATTTGATTGAGAAGGAATTGCAGTATTTGCAAAGCGCCATTGAAAATCCCCAACGTCCTTTGGCAGCGATTATTGGCGGTTCTAAAGTTTCTAGCAAAATTGGTGTGATTGAAACTCTGCTGGAGAAGTGTGACAAGCTGATCATTGGTGGTGGAATGATTTTCACCTTCTACAAAGCCCGTGGCTTGAGTGTTGGTAAGTCTTTAGTGGAAGAAGACAAACTAGAACTAGCCAAGACTTTGGAAGCTAAGGCAAAAGAACGTGGTGTAGCTTTACTACTACCCACAGATATCGTTTCAGCCGATAAGTTTGCCCCCGATGCCAATGCGACAACTGTCAGCATTGACAATATCCCTGCTGATGGCATGGGTTTGGATATTGGCCCCGATTCGATCAAAGTGTTCCAAGAAGCTTTGGCTGATTGCAAAACCGTGATTTGGAACGGACCAATGGGTGTATTTGAGTTTGATAAATTTGCCGCCGGAACAGAAGCGATCGCGCATACTCTGGCGGAAATCGGTAAAACTGGTACAACCACAATCATCGGTGGTGGTGACTCTGTAGCAGCTGTAGAAAAGGTCGGTTTAGCTGACCAAATGAGCCACATCTCTACTGGTGGTGGCGCAAGTTTAGAGTTGCTAGAAGGTAAGACATTACCTGGAATTGCCGCTTTAGACGAAGCTTAATCAGTTAACAGTTAACAGTTAACAGTGATCAGTTTCAAACTTTGATAGCTGATCATTGTTAACTTTCATATAAAGTACCGTCTTTGTGTGTGAATATGGTATTTCCATCAGCACCGGGTTGAGCAATGAGGTCATGGTCTGGATAGTAAACCTCATCGTCTGGAGTGCGATGGGCAAAGCCCCGCCGGAGGCGATCGCCGATTTCTAAATAAACTACCGAAGATTTGGAGCGATTCACTAATTGGTGTCCATCTTCCTCACCTGCTGGGAAACCTGCCATCATTCCCGGTGTGAGGATTTGCGCCCCCGTATCAGTAACTAGGGTAACTTCACCTTCTATGACGTAAATAAACTCGTCTTGTCGGGTGTGCCAATGTCGCAGAGCAGAGCAACTTCCCGGTGCAAGTGTCACTAAATTTACACCAAAATTCTGCAATCCGGCCGCATTTCCTAACGCCTGTTTAACTCTCCCCAACACCATAGGTTTAAATTTATCGGGATAAGTTGAAGTTGTCCGACTGGGGACATTTTCAGGATTAATAATCATTTGTCGCTTTTCCAGATAATTGGTTGTAGTGGAACATCAATCGCAGTTTACTATTATCAGGCAACTTGAAGCGTTATAGGTTCAGGGATAGACTCACCTTCTGCTTGCCAAGCTTCTAAGTACATTTCAATAACTTCTTCACCGTTGTGAATTGCTTCTTCACGAGTTTTTCCGTGAGTACAAGGCATCACAACTAAATCAGAAAACTCTGGGATTGTAACCAGAAAAAGCTGATCTTCATCAGACCATTGAATAATCATGCTATATCGACTCATGAATTTTCGTCCTCCTCTTTTAACACTTCTAGTTCAGTGAGTAACTTGTCTAGTTGTTTTTATAGGTAGAGTGGCACATCATCTCCATCCTTGCCGGGGATTGTCAGTGTTTTTTTCAGCAGGGGATGTCGCCAACGCTCGTGGCTGCCCTTGCCACGCTTGGGTAAGTACATGAATCCTTCACGCGCAACCTGAGCTTTCAACTCTCGAATTTTTCTGGGCATGAATATTATCTTAGTACTCAACTATATATTCCCATCTTTTCTGCCCTCCAGATTCAACGTCTATGATGTGATGTAAATAAACTCGTTGTGTTTATGCACTGGAGTTTAGACTAAACCATGAAAAACGACCCAGCACGGCTGAGTTAATGAGAGACTTGCCAAAAATATGAAAAAGCTTTGATATTAAACCGCAATAGATGGTTTTTTGCGTGGCTGTGTTCTCTCCAACCTTTCCATGATTATCATTATTGTTTTATTTTTTAAACAGGTATACTACATAATTGTTAAAGGTCGCGCATGCTTTGAGGCTGACTTATAGAATATTTTTAACATCTCATTTCATTTGATTTGCGTTCTCTCATATCGCTTTTAGTCTAAACTCCAGTTACGTACATTTGCTCTGCTATAATTTTGAATGCGAACTTAGCTTAATAATCAATTTATATGCGAACTCACAGACGTAGTATTTTGTGTCATTTTGCTGCCAGCGCTGGTTCTCAGATTGAGCGATCTTACAGTAGAAATATGATTAGCTTAGTTTTGATGAGTGTTCTACTTATGAGTCCTCTTCCAGTTCTAGGGCGATCTTCTGCAACATCCGTTGCCAATCGGGGTGAATCCCTTCTTGCTTTTGACCTCATAGATATCATTCCGATGGGGCGTGAGGTGAAAAAAATTCTAAACGGAGGTCGAAAGCCTATTCAAGTGCCTTCTAATTCTTTGCCTGGAAATCGCCAACCACGCCAGCCTCAATCTACAGACCGAATAAACCAGCAGGAGCAGGAATATGTGAATAGTCTTTCTTCTGAGGAACGACAGGTTTACGAGATTATCCAGAAAGCCAAACGCGATCTCCGACATCAGCCTATTGCGGATTTTTTTGGGAGCGGATTGGGTATTACTCCCACAGGAACTACTCAAACTCCAGAAGACCTTGACCGAGAGTTTCAGAATGCTATCCGCAATAGTAATAATTCAACCAGTTCTCAACCTCCAGTTAATGATGGAAGTGTAGCCCCAGCTACAAGACCTGGCAACCAAATACTTCAGCGCATTTTAAATAAGAGAAGTAATGAAACACATGAACAATGGTATCTCAGAATTGACCCCGTGATCTCACGCACTCCCGGAGAGGAGTATAGAGCATGGAAAGCAACTTTATCATCGGCTGATAATCAAGCCTATGATCTCCTAGTCCGAAAAGAAAATGAGTTTAAAAGGCAACAGATGGAAGAGGCGAGTGGAGCGGTGCGGGATATGATCAGACGCGATTTATCTTGTAGATGGGTGTCAAATCCTAATGACGATTATGTTAAGGTCTGTAATGATTAAGCGTAGCTCACGCTAAGTGGGGTATTAGTAGCACCGGGATAGAAAACCGGGTTAAGACATACTAATTACCCCTAATTTTTTGTAGAGAAATACAGCACTTCCGGCAGCTATGAGGTACATTCCCAAAGCTGAAAGCTATGATAGGAGAGGGACAAGGAGAAAACTGTATTGCATAATAGCCGGAAGCGCTGTAAATACAATGCGAAAAGATATTTTAGGCAAAGTGCCTGATTTTGTTGCTAAAAGGTCGCTGTGCGTAAGTTTAGCGACAAAATCAGGAGTAGTTATTTTAGGTAGCTTAATCGGCATTTGGCTGATGCCCAGCAATACCCCGCCAAAACTGCGCTTTGTCTCCCCTCCGGTGCAGGCTCTGAGGGGATTAAGGGGTGGGGTGCAATGACTGTGGGAATCATAACTAATTATGCGGACATGATATAACCCCCCTTAAAAAGCTATCCATTACCCACATCTTTCTTAACATGAAGATGCGTAAGTTCTAGATCACTGTTCCAGAATATAGGCAAACATTAAAGGAGCAACTATACTGGCATCAGACTCCACAACAAAACGCGGCGTGTTTTTATCTAACTTACCCCAAGTTATTTTCTCATTCGGTACTGCCCCAGAATAAGAACCATAGCTGGTAGTGGAATCGGAAATTTGACAGAAATAAAACCAAAATGGAATATCAGTCATTTTCAAATCTTGATAAAGCATCGGGACAACGCAAATGGGGAAATCTCCCGCAATTCCGCCCCCAATTTGGAAAAATCCTATCCCTCTACCAGCAGAATTTTCTTTATACCAATCCGCCAACCACATCATATATTCAATTCCCGACTTCATTGTGCTGGGTTGAATTTCTTTTTTCATGCAGTAGGAAGCAAAAATATTGCCCATTGTGGAATCTTCCCAACCAGGGCAAACAATTGGCAATCCTTTCTGTGCAGCCGCCAACATCCAGCTATTTTTGGGGTCTATTTGATAATATTGTTCCATATCACCAGACAGAAGCATCTTATACATGAATTCATGCGGGAAATATCTTTCCCCTTTGTCATTTGCTTCTTGCCATTGTTGGAAAATGTGCTTCTGTATTCTCCGAAAAGCCTCTTCTTCGGGAATGCAAGTATCAGTTACTCGATTAAAACCTTGCTCCAGAAGTTGCCATTCATCTTCGGGTCCTAAGTCTCGATAGTTGGGGACACGTTTGTAATGATTGTGGGCTACCAAATTCATAATATCTTCTTCCAGATTCGCCCCAGTACAGGAAATAATCTGCACTTTATCCTGACGAATCATTTCTGCTAAAGATATTCCCAATTCGGCTGTACTCATGGCCCCAGCTAGAGTAATCATCATCTTGCCGTTATCTTCAAGATGGGCTTTGTATGCTTTGGCTGCATCAACCAGAGCTGCTGCGTTGAAATGTAAAAAATTCTCTTCGATAAAGTTAGAAATAGTCCGGCTCATCAGATGTCACCCTTTGCTTTCAATGATTTGAGAATATCCAGCTATCGCGTAAAAGTATAGCGTGAAGTCCGATGCGATCGCGGATCAAACTCTTTAAAGCGACCGAAATCAGGTTGTTGCAATATTGAACTTCAGTCCTAATTTATCTTCAGTTGGACTCAGTTTCAGCAGGTGTAAGTTCTTGCATGGGTGTAGGTTCTGGCGTGGGTTCTGGTGTAGGTTCTGGTGTAGGTTCTGGTGTAGGTTCTGGCGTGGGTTCTGGTGTGGGAGTTTCCGCCGCAATGCTGAGTTGATAACTTAGTGGTTCTGAGGCTGTGGAGGCAATCACAAACTCATAGAATCCTGATTCTGGTAATTTAACTGATAAATTACGTTCTTTAGAATCTTCTAAAAATTTGACTTGGCCAGAAGGAGAATAAACCGAGAACAAAACTTGAGAATTTGCTTCTAGCTTCACTGTCATCAATTGATTCTGGGACAGGTTAGCAATGAAAACTTTACCGCCGGCTGGGTGAACAGCCTCCTGCAAATTGCCGTCCAATGTTTTGCTGGTAGTACCTGAATCAAAGGTAATTTCTTGCAAAGCGGTGCGAGAACGGAGAGCATTCAGTTTATCGCTAATAAAACCGTGCCAAACCTGTCCAATGGGTTGATTCAGAAATTCTTGACCTCGCTGTTCTGGAAATTTATTGAAAAAGGCAGCGTCGCCTAAATCATATAAAGAAGTACTACTAACATTGATTTGGTTAACTTCAACTCGCCAACGTTCGCGTTCTGCTGCTGCGTAAGTTCCTAATTGTCGCCGCGCCGCACCACTTAATGGAGCCAGTTTTTCTAGTAATTGGGCGGCTATTTGATCCCATTCTGCCCGCAAACTTTCATCTTGGGGTTCATCGCTGAGAGTGTTTCCCCTTAAACTGGGGTTATTGTCCCAAAATGCTTGATTTACCAAGCTGACGTAAAATCTCAAGTCAATACCCAATTGTTGACGGCGATTTTCTAATCTTTGTTTGCGCTGTCGTTCTGCTGCGGAAAATTTATCTGAAGAATCAGTGGGTTGGTTAACGGTGGGTGTCGGTGTGGGTTTGACTTCTCCTGGATCGCGATCGCTGCTACTACTAATTCCCCACCAAATTCCTCCCACTGTACTAGCAACTACCAGTCCGGCGACAATGGCTTTTGCTGGTGTCCACCAAGGTGTGGGTTGAGGAGATGGAGAATAAGAAGGGGATGGGACAGATGAGGGAGGTGGCGCAGATGGAGAAACCGCAACTGTGGCCGATGTTGGTGGTGGGTTGGTGGGATACTGAGTTGGGGAATTGCTGATTTGTGGTGGGTTGGTGGGATATTGAGTTGGGGGATAGCTGGCTGGTGGGGGTGAGTTCAAGGCTTGTAATACATGATGCGCTGATTGATAGCGATCGCCTGGCCTGGGAGATAGCATTTTATCTAATATCTGTCCTAAAGCTGGATTTAGACTAACTTCCCTGCGCCATTGCCAAGTCAAATTATAATTATCAATTAGTTCTTGCGGTTGTTTACCAGTCAATAAAACTAGCATTGTCACAGCTAAAGCATATAAATCACTGTGAGTAGATACCAAACCAGTTTGCATCTGTTCTGGGGGTGCAAAACCTACTTTACCCAATAGGGTTGGTGATGGAGCAGAGGCATATTGTTGTGGTTGATAATATTCTGAGGCTACGGTTGCTGCTACCTGTTTTACACCACCAAAATCAATTAATACTGGTAATTGATCAACGGTACGAAGCATTAAGTTATCTGGTGAAATATCCCGATGAATTACCCCCATTGAGTGGATATAACCCAATACTGGCAGAATTTGTAGTAATAATTGCCGGACTTCAAACTCATTAAAACGCAATCCTTGTTGTTTACGGGCATTTAATAAAGAACTGTAAGTTTGCCCTTCGACATAATCCTGCACCAAAAATAAGTATTGTTTACCTTCTAAGTTAATTCGCAGCAGTTCCCGAAAGCGGGGAATTTGGGGATGTTGCAGCTTGTAGAGAACACTTGCTTCGCGTTCAAATAATTCCTCGGCTTTCTGCACAACGTAGTCAGTTTGAACTTGTGGGGAAAATTCCTTTAAAACACAAAGTTCACGGAAGCGGTTAATGTCTTCAGCTAAATAAGTGCGTCCAAAACCACCTTGACCAATTTGACGAACAATTACATAGCGATCGCTTAAAGTCAGACCTGGCTGAATATTATTTGTATACATAAGTTATATAGGAATCCGGTTTGGTTTCTGTAGCTTGTGTGGTGTAGCCATATTTACTCATAGAGGTAGGGAACAGGGAACAGGGAACAGGGAACAGGGAAGAAGGAATCAAGCTATCAAAATTCAAATAGGAGTCCTATAGGCTATGAGTCATTAGTCATCTAATTTTTACTTTACTGACTTGATCATCTGCGATCGCATACCAAAGTTGACCGAAAGTTTGCTGATTCAGTTTCCCACGCTCTTGTCCAGGAAACAACTGATCAAATTTTTCATTTGTATCTTTGTTGAGTTGGTTGATTGTATAGTTTCTCCATTGTCCTGCTCTGGCTTGTTGTCTCCAAATTCTCTCATTTTGTGAACTATAGCGTCCCAGTTGCCGACGAGCTGCTGTACTAAGGTTAGCCCGTTCTATTTGATTTAATAAGTCCCCAGCAATAACAACCCATTCATCTCTTAATTCTGCGTCTGCTTGCCCAGAAGTCAGGCTGCGTCCATTTAACTCTGGTTTCTCGGCATAAAATAAATTATCCACGAACTGCATAAAAAAACCTTCTGGTATTTCTAGCTGTTCACGACGTTGTAAAATTTGGCTGATATCATTAGCACCTTTGCTACTACCTAAACCGCCGAGAGGATTCGGTAAGCTAGGAAGTGAAGGTAGCGAAATTGTCGGTATGCTAACGGAAGCGACGCTACTAATAATTGAATTTACCACTGCCCAAGTAGCAGCGCCAGTGAAAACAACTAAAGCTGTTCCTCCCAGACTGATAGCAAAAGGGCGCATCCAGACTGGCATAGTGATATTTTGATTAACTCCTGATACTTGATTGTGAAATTTACTGATGAGAGTATTGACGCGTTTGCGTCCAGGAGCAACCACCATTGTCCTGAGCTTGGTAACGTATGTATTCAGGGATTTGCTGGTCATGGTAGAGGATAAATCTGGGAGTATTTGTGCAGCTTTTTCATAGCGATCGCTCGGTCTATAAGCCAGCATCTTTTTTAACACAGACTCCAATCGTTTACTAACTTTAATTTCCTTTTCCCAATACCAAATTCCCTGATAGCTGTCATAGAGATTTTGTGGTTCCTTACCTGTAAGCAAAACTAGCGCCGTCACCGCCAAAGAATATAAATCACTATTAAAAAATACTTTACCCTGCCTGAGCTGCTCTTCTGGCGCGTAGCCCTTTTTACCCAACAAAGTATTATTCACACCCAAGTGAGTCAACCAAAAACCTTGAGAAGCCGGCAATTGCTTCACACCACCAAAATCAATCAGCATCGGCTGATGATCAGAACGCCGCCAAATCAAATTATCAGGAGAAATATCACGGTGAACTACATCTCGTGAATGTATATAAGACAACACAGATAAAATTTGTTTTAGTATATTTACTACTTCCTCCTCACTAAAAGCTTTTCCCTGACTTTGACGCTCCTCTAACAATTGATAATAATTAATCCCATCTATATAATCTTGCACTAAAAAGAAAAAATCTTTACTGCCTATCTGCACTTGTAGCGAAGCGTGAAAACGGGGAATTTGGGGATGTTGGAGTGTTTTCAGCACACTGGCTTCGCGCTCAAATAATTCTTTAGCCTTTTCTAAGTCTTGTTGTGCTTGGACTTGGGGTGCAAATTCCTTCAGCACACAGGCTTGATTCGAGTTATGACTGTCTTCCGCCAAATAAGTGCGGCCAAAACCACCTTGACCTAATTGACGGATAATGCGATAACGATTGTCTACAACCTGCCCAAAAACCAGAGGTAATGGCTCACCACAGTGGATACAAAAACGGTTCCCACCGTTATTTCTGTGTTGTTTACTGCAATATACCTGCATGATGCTGAAGGCTCAACTAAGGTTTTATTAATTTACTACAGCTGGTGTGGTTGCAGTTACGGTTATTGTCTCGATATTTGCCGGATTACCATTTTTGAAAGATGTGATTCAGAATATTTCCCCATTGGCGTGAAACATCGTTATACCCATAGGTAGTAGATGAAACTGCCGACCGTATACGGTAATTACCTCAATTAATATTGGATTTTGTATTGCATTTTTGTAAACATCTGTTACATTAGTTGACATAACCCGCAATTTTTGCGACATAAAAACTAGGAATATTAATTATGCCAGATACTAAGAATGCAGCTTCAAACGATCCTAATGCTTTACGTTGGGGATTCACTTCTCAAAGCGAAAACTGGAACGGTCGTTTTGCAATGATTGGTTTTATCTCCGCTATTCTCCTAGAAGTATTTTCTGGTCAAGGTTTCCTCCACTTCTGGGGTATCCTCTAAATTGATATAGGTTTGTGCTGAATCCTGAGTAAAAACCAATTTGCTTCAAGGCTTTCAGGACTCTATCATGTCCTAACCTATAAAAAGTAGAAAACTCCGAACATGGACTCAGCCTCGTTCGGAGTTTCAGTATTAATCCCCGGTTGTAAATCGGGGGAATTAGGGACTAGGAACTGGGAAGTTATTTCTCCCCTGCTCCTTACTTCTTAATAGCGGTCACGAGAGCCACCACCACGGCCGCCACCAAAGGAACCGCCTCTATCTTCTTTGGGTTTAGCTTTATTGACTTTCAGATCGCGTCCCATCCATTCAGCACCGTCTAGAGCTTCAATCGCTGCTGCTTCTTCAGCATCTGAACCCATCTCTACGAATGCAAAGCCACGTACACGACCGGTTTCACGGTCAGTAGGTATTTGAACTCGTCTTACAGTACCGTACTCTGCAAACACACCACTTAGAGCGTCCTGGGTAACGTCGTAAGAGAGATTGCCTATATAAATTGACATTTATTGTCTCCAAAATCGCAAAGATGTAGAGATTTAGATTTCGGAGATAAGTCTGTAAATACCACAAGAAAAAAGCCTGTCAATACTAAAAACAAACGCTGTCGCCGAATTAATTCTCACAGACGATTATGACACATAATTTAAATATCAGGGGAAAGCTTACAAAACTGTTATAAAAAGTTATGTGAAACTAATATATAGTTATTTTTTCAAGTTTATCCCCCTTTTGGTAGATATTTTAGGTTGAAATAAGAATCCTCTCGCTTTTAAACCTACCAAATATATACAATTAGGGCTGGCTGAATAAATGTAAAACCTAGATAAATCAAAGGTTTGAGGCTGATAAACCCGAAATTAGGTGCAAAACTTTGCCGTGATCGTCAGCCGAACGGTTTTTGCAGGGTGTACCATCAAAAGTGTGAATTTTGGGTTGAATAAATCAGAAAATTTGGGGATGGCAGATAGCTGAAACTGTTCCCTGCTTCCAGACAAAACTTTTATACCTAACGGCACGCTACGCAAACAGCAAACCCTAAATAATAACTATCTTCATTTGAGCCTATTTTGCCTCCTAAATCCCCAAATCTGGCTACATTCGATCACTTGTGTCTACACGATAGAATCAGCATTTTTTTGGTAGGAAATGGAGTAAGAGATGGCAGCAGATTTTATTTGAGTCAGGCATTCATACACAAGGGCGGGCATAATGCCCACCCTACAGGATTTAGAATATTAAAGCGTGTACTTCATTTACTTGCAAAGTGCTGAAATTGAAATACAGATTGTAACTCTGCCTCAAACCTACAAGTCAGGAGGCAAAATCACCTGATCAATCGCGTGGATCACACCATTGCTACCTTTGATATCTGCCTGAACTACGTTGGCATCATTTACCATTACACCACTAGAATCAACTTTGACGGTGATTGCACCACCTTCAAGGCTTGTCACTTCGCCAGATTCTAAGTCAGTAGATAAAACTGCACCATTGACAACATGATAAGTTAATAGCTTCAGCAAAATTTCTTTATTTTCTGGCTTTAACAAATCTGTCACAGCATCTTGCGGTAATTTGGCAAATGCAGCATCAGTGGGAGCAAAAACTGTTAGTTTATTTTCACCTTGTAAAGCATCTGTCAATCCAGCTGCTTTTAAAGCTGCGGTTAATGTTTTAAAGTTCGGGCTAGATTCTGCCAACGCTAACAAGGTTTGGTTTTGAGTGTCAGTTGTTCCTGCTTCCGGCGGAGTTGTGGGGGGTATTACTCTTGGTGTGCGTCTACCCGGAGGCGTAGTAGGCGTAGCAGGTGTAGTCCGAGTTCCACGGTTATAGGGAGGCTCATTAAAAATACTGGGTCTGGGATTTAGGACACCACTACCTGCCTGTGCTACGAAATTGTTGGTGGCCTCATTAGCTCCAGAGGGTAAAGTGGTCAGGAGGCTAACACTCGCTAACCCTAATACACCAGCCAACTTGGGCAACAATTTGCTGTAATTTGCCTTCATAAATTTTGTTTGTCTTGTAGTTTTACAGGTCACATAAAGATTTATAACACTTCGCTACCCAAAATTTCTAAATTCAGTGTCTAGATTATTGGTGAAAATGACTATGTATAGTTATTGTTGATGTTTTTGAACATCTAAATCGCTAAATATAGCCCAGTGGTGGATAGTGAGTGCTGAGTATAAACCCAGTTGTTTCAATAAACTCAAGCCATCAACAATTTTCTTACCTCC
>NZ_JAYGHH010000009.1:0-5803 GCF_034931045.1 Nodularia sp. UHCC 0506 | reverse complement strand
AACTTATTTTATTTTGAGATAAATTGCGGCATTTCTCAGGAAAATTACTTTAACTAAAGATACAATGAGAGCGTTGTTCTATGAATCTCTTAAAGGTGTAGATTATGCTAGAATTATACCAATGGGAATTATCTCAATACTCAGAAAAAGTCAGGCTGATCCTAGATTATAAAGGGCTAGATTACCGTAAAATCGAAGTTGTACCGGGAATGGGACAGGTAGATTTATTCCGGTTGACCGGACAGAAACAAGTGCCAGTTTTAAAAGATGGCAGTAGATATATTGTTGATTCTACGGAAATCGCTAAATATTTAGATTTAGAATATCCTGAACGCCCACTCATACCTCAAGATCCTCAGCGACGGGGTTTATGCTTATTGATGGAAGAATGGGCAGATGAGTCTATAGGTGTGAAAGGAAGAACGGCTCTTTTTTCTGCCATTAGCCAAGACCAAAATTTCCGCAAGTCTTTATTACCGAATTCCACACCTGATATCTTCAAAACTCTAGTGGCTGGAGTACCCAGTGATGTGTTGACTGTTTTGGGTTTTGGGGTGGGTTATAGCCCAGATGTGATCAAATCAGCGATCGCGGACTTGAAACAAGACTTAGAATCATTAACACTCATATTAGCCGATAGTCCGTATCTCACCGGAGATGAGCCAACCTTAGCTGACTTAGCCGTGGCGAGTTTATCAATATTGCTGAAGTTCCCCGAAGTTCCTTATCTCGATTTACCAGCAGGTCTGCGAGGTAAAGGTGTCCCAGGATTGGCAGATAATCCTAATTATGAACCCTTCTTTACCTGGCGCGATCGCCTGTATGCTCAATTCCGTAAACCATTAATTAGTCTACCGACCACTGGAACTGCGCCGACTTCTATTCAAATTGACTAGATGATGGGATGATAGGCTCAGGGATTGTAAGAAACCTCTCTCTTCCTGACTTCTTTGTGCCTAGTGTGGTATGCGCTACGCGCACTCTGTGCGAACGTTAATCATCTAGAGACTCATGATCAAGTTCTCAGCACTTAAGATATGAATTCGGCACAACCATTAGGTTCAGTCATAGAAGGTTCTCTGACTGGGGGATTAGAAGTACGACTACACCCAGATATTTCCGTTGAAGATATGCGGGTGGGTAAATTTTTAGTTGTACATGGACTGCGATCGCGCTTTTTCTGTATGCTGACAGATGTAGCATTGGGAATTGCGAATGCTCGCATTATTGCTAATCCTCCCGGTTGGGAAGACACTTTTTTAAGAGAAGTTTTAGCCGGTAGTGGTACTTATGGTACTATCAACCTCTCACCGATGTTGATGTTCACGCCCGAATCTGATGAATCTTTGTCGTCTAGGAATGGCAAATCTGCTAACGGTTTAGCATCATTTCAGCCTCAAACTAGCACTACAATGGAATTACTGCCGGTTAAAACTATTCCCAGTCATTTTAGCCAAGTTTACGAAGCCAGTGAAGAGGATTTTCGCCGGGTATTTGGTTGGGAAGATGACCCCCAAAGGCGGAACTTTTCTATCGGAAAACCCTTAGATATGGATGTGCCTGTCTGTATCGATTTAAACCGCTTTGTTGAACGCAGTAATGGAGTATTTGGTAAGTCGGGAACTGGTAAATCTTTCCTCACACGGTTACTTTTAGCTGGAGTAATTCGCAAAAATGCGGCAGTTAACCTAATATTTGATATGCACTCGGAGTATGGCTGGGAAGCTGTAGCCGAAGGTAAAAATGTTAATACCGTCAAAGGCTTAAAACAATTATTTCCTGGTAAAGTAGAAGTCTACACCCTTGATCCCGAATCGACAAAGCGTCGGGGTGTGCGTGATGCTCAAGAACTTTATCTGAGTTACGAGCAAGTGGAAGTTGAAGATATTAAATTATGCAGTCGAGATTTAGGATTATCGGATGCAGCTTTAGATAACGCGAATATTTTGTATAGCGAATTTGGCAAATCTTGGATAGTCCAATTGCTGAATATGACTAACGAAGAAATCGAAATGTTCTGCGACGAAAAGCGGGGACATAAAGGTTCGATTATGGGATTACAGCGTAAACTCCTCCGCATGGATAGCTTAAAATATATGCGCGGAGTTTGCCCCCAGAATTATATTAGTAAAATTGTCCAGTCTTTGGAAGCTGGGAAAAACGTAGTGATCGAATTTGGTTCCCAGTCTAATATGCTTTCTTATATGTTGGTGACTAATATGATCACCAGACGGATTCATGCACATTATGTCAAAAAAGCCGATAGATTTCTACAAAGCAAGAATCCATGCGATCGCCCCACGCCATTAATGATTACAATTGAAGAAGCGCACCGCTTCCTTGATCCGGGAGTGGTACAAAGTACAATCTTTGGCACTATTGCCAGGGAACTGCGAAAATATTTTGTCACTTTGTTAGTTGTAGATCAACGTCCATCGGGGATTGATAATGAAGTGATGTCTCAAATTGGCACACGCATCACCGCTTTGCTCAATGATGATAAAGATATTGATGCTATCTTTACAGGCGTATCTGGTGCAGGTGGTTTGCGGTCAGTATTAGCCAAACTAGACTCAAAGCAACAAGCTTTAATTTTAGGTCATGCTGTCCCCATGCCGGTGGTTGTGAAAACTCGTCCTTATGACGCAACCTTCTATGCAGAAATCGGAGATGCAGCTTGGGAAGAAAAACCGGATGCAGAAGTATTCGCTGCGGCTGAACTAGCAAAAGCTGACTTGGGTTTTTAGCTGTTCTCCAGAATTTATAAGGAAGGCAACGGGGTAGAGATATAGCAAAATGCTGAGTAGAAACCAAGTTGCTTCAAGACCTTTAGGGATTAACAATGCCCTAATCTTCTTGGGGGTTGCTACAGCAAAAGTCGAAATTGAAATACTGGCTGTGACTGGGGTTTAAACGATCTTGGTAGTTGGGATAAAACCCACATTTATGAAGCGATCGCTTCATTTATAATTATTAATTGTGCGTTACAGCACAAATTTAGCATTTTCTCCCTAAATAATTAGTAAATTACTCAGAATGACCTATACAATCGTTTAAAATGACTCTAAATTTAGATTAAAGCGGTTAATATGCTAATGACATCTAATGTTCAGATGATGATTTCTTTCACTGAACTGGGTTTAGACGATGAAGATTTGCAAACAGAAGTGCAAAATTTGCTCCCTCAATTAAGAGATGTGGATGGGGTAGAAGACGCAGATTTAGTCGCAGTAGAAAACGCACCCAAGAATACAAAAGCTTTAGGTGGCTTTTTGTTGGGGTTGTTAAATCTAGAAATTAACGCCGCTAGTATTAAGACGCTGTTTAGTTTTTTAGGCGATCGCCTGGGCAACAAACCCATTAAAATGGTGCTGAAAGCGCCTGATGGCAGAGAACTCAACCTAGAAGCCAACAGTCGAGAAGAATTTGAATTTGCTTGCCAAAAAGCCCAGGATTTTTTGAACAATACATCAAACAGCTAATATGGCAAAAATAGCACTGCTGATCGGGATGAGTGAATATGAGGCAGGATTAGCATCACTACCCCAGGCTGAGAAAGATGTTGAGGCGATACAGCGAGTTTTAGTAAATCCAGAAATGGGTGGTTTTGCACCAGGGGATGTCACAGTACTGAAAAATCCCCAACGCCAAGAAATGGAAGATGCTATTTATAAATTGTATGCCAATCATCACAAAGATGACTTGGTGCTGTTTTACTTTTCTGGTCATAGCGTGATAGTCGAAAGTGGCGATTTTTACTTCTCGACTCACAACACCAAAAAAAATCAGGGAAAATTGAAGACAGCCTCAGCCGTAGCTGCTAAAGATGTACATAATTGGATAAATCAGAGCAAGTCTAAACGATTGGTGCTAATTTTAGATTGCTGTGTTAGTGGTGCTTTTGCTCAGGGTTCGACAGCCAAAGATAGTGGGACTATAAACCTGCAACAGCATTTAGGGGGTGAGGGCAGGGTAATTCTCACAGCCTCCACCTCTACACAATATGCGTTTGAGTCTGATGGCTTAGACCTTTCAATTTATACCCATTATCTGGTAGAAGGGATTGCGACAGGTGCAGCAGACCAAGATAGGGACGGTTTAATTACGGCGGATGAATTGCATAGATATGCAAAAAACAAAGTGCAAGAAGCGTCCCCCGCCATAACACCAGAGTTTTATCCTCATAAAGACGGGTGTCAAATTTTTCTGGCGCAGTCGCCCCAGGATGACCCCAGGCTGAATTATCGTAGAGAGGTTGAACGCCTCATTGATGGTTTTGGCAAGTTTACTATTCCTGCCCGTCACCTGTTAAAGTCATTACGTGTCCAATGGAAGCTTGACACTGATGTTGCAGAAGCTATTGAGACTGAAGTTAAACAGCCATATCAGCAGTATCAGCGCAAAATACAAAAATATGAAGAAATTTTAGTTAAAAAAATTGCAGTTGAGCCAACCCTGAGTCAAAGAACTCTCAAGGAATTCAAAGAATATCAGCAACGTTTAGGTTTAAGAGATGAGGATGTAGCACCAATAGAAAAAACAATTATTGGTCAACAAAAACCAATTGCACCTCAAGCAATATCACCAAACCCAGCCAATCAATTTGAGTTTGACATAGTAAAAGTGGATGCTCAAGGGCAACCCATCAACCGCAATCGGGGACGCACCGAATATTTTACAGAAAACTTGGGTAATGGTGTCGGTCTAGATATGGTGGCAATTCCGGGAGGTACATTTCTCATGGGTTCCCCAGAAAATGAGCCAGAACGATTAGACTGGGAAAGTCCCCAACACAGTGTCACCATTCAACCCTTTTTCATGGGGAAATTTCCCGTTACTCAAACTCAATGGGCAGCTGTTGCCGATTTTAAAAGCGTGAATATTGAGTTAAATCCCGACCCATCCCATTTTAAAGGTGCTAATCGACCTGTTGAATGTGTTTCTTGGGACGATGCCGTGGAATTTTGCGCTCGACTATCTCAAAAAACTGGAAAAACCTATCGCTTACCTAGTGAAGCCGAATGGGAATATGCTTGTCGGGCGGGAACGACTTCGCCGTTTTATTTTGGTGATACAATTAGCACTGATTTAGCAAATTACGACGGTACAGATTGGGTTTATCAAGGAACCATCTACCCAGGCAATTATGATCAAGGGACAACAGGTGAATATCGTGAGCAAACAACCGATGTGGGAACATTTCCTGCCAATCCCTTTGGTTTATTTGATATGCACGGTCATATCTGGGAATGGTGTCAGGACGAGTGGCACGAAAATTATCATCAGGCTCCAGCAGATGGCAGTGCTTGGTTAGGTAATGATGATGATAATCAACTGCGTGTATTAAGAGGTGGTTCCTGGTTCACCAATCCTAAAAACTGCCGTTCTGCGTCCCGTATTTACTACTATAGGGCAGAGCGTGATAATTTCCACAGCTATATTGGTTTGCGTGTAGCTTGTAGTGTTGATTGATACAAGCCGCACAATCATTATTTCTAGTCATGAGTTAGGCGTGACTTGGGAATTATCCTTTTCAGCAAAACCTAATTAGGGCTGGCTGAATAAATCTAAAACCCAGATAAATCAAAGGTTTGAGGCTGATAAAGTCGAAAGTAGGTGCAAGGCTTTTGAAGGGTGTACCATCCAAAGTGTGAATTTTGGGTTGAATAAATCAGAAAATTTGGGGATGACAGATAACTGTCCATTCTTGGAGTTTACCGATTGTTATTGAAGACACTGCGATCGCGCTAATATCAGTTATGAAGGCTGTATCTAAAACCTGGGTGAAAAAGTTTCCTTTTAG
>NZ_JAYGHH010000008.1:148331-153908 GCF_034931045.1 Nodularia sp. UHCC 0506 | reverse complement strand
TATAAAATTAACAAGAAATCAAGAAAATTGGATACCTGTACCTGATTTAACCTACATTTCCTATAACCGTCTTGCTGCTGACTGGCTTGAGGATGAAGCTTGTCCTGTCATACCAGAATTAGTCATCGAAATTATTTCTTCTGGTCAAACTTTTGGAGATATGATCGAAAAAGCTACTTATTATCTTCAAGCTGGGATTCTTCTGGTTTGGATAGTAGATACAATATCTCAAACTATCACTCTTTTTACAGCATCTTCTCTTCCTCTCACCTTTCGAGATAATCAAGTCATTAGTCATGAAGCATTACCAAAATTAGAAATTACTCCCCATACCATCTTTCAACGTGCTGGTTTAATACGTTAGTTTTCGGCTTTTTCGCTTTCATAGTTTGTAGTAAGGACTTTAGTCCTGATTTGAGGGCTGTAGCCATCACTACACAATAATATTAATATTTTTTACCTTCCAGATTTGTAATGTTTTAGGCTTAGTCATTGTAAATATCTTCTTCTGGGTCGTTCCATTCCTGAAATCCAGTTTCTGCCAGTTGCATTATTGTCACGGTTTCCAGCCTTTCTTCAATTTCAGAAATCAGTGTGATGAGTTCTTCAACTGGTAGCTGAAAAATCATAGTTTTGATTTCTTCAATACTTCGAGGTATTGTCATCATGAATACTCCTGATTTTGAAGTAATTTAAATGTTTGCTTATCAGGAAATAGTTGATAGAAAGGAACCTTCAGCCTCATGATTTTTCTCTGACCTCTAGTTTAAATCCTAAAGCATCTAATAATCCTAGCAAACTGTATATTTCAGCACCACCACTCTTTAACAACATTTGATTTAATTCTTCCCACTTTAGGTTTGCTTGTGCAGAAAGATTATTCATATTCAACTGTGCATCAATGACATCTTTTAAGGCTGAGGTTAACAGTTCAGTCTCAGGATTTTCCACTTCTAATATTGCTTCGATATAAGCAGCTGCCTCTTCACGGTCTTGAAGTGATTCAATTAGATAGTCCTGGTAGCTATCACTGGTCGGCATTTTCACTTTCTTCATATTCTGCCCAATACTCCTGTGCCTTACAAATATCTTTTTCTTGACTGCTTTTATCTCCACCCAACAGCAGAAGCACAATTGTTGTTCCTATTTGTCCAAAATAGACTCGGTAGCCAGAACCATAATTAATCCTGAGTTCAAAAACACCCTCTCCTACTGACTTATAATCTCCCAGATTACCAAGACTAGCTCGTTTTAGCCTCTCTTTAATTTTAGCTTTAGCTCTCCTATCTCGCAGCCCATCTAGCCATTCTGCGAAAGGAATTTTGCCGTTAGCTGTAATGTAACGCCGAATCTCTCTTGGTTTTGATTCCATAATTCCATCAGGAATTACCCCTGTTCTGTCTGATTCCGCATCAAACGCTGCACACTTACCAACGCCCGATTTAATTCATAATTTCGCCTTTGGGGATTCTGCAAATACGCTTGCTGTTCTTCTTCAATCATCTTCACATCTTGAATTACTAAACCATCAAGCAATTTTTGCGCTGCACCAAATAAACTATCTTTAATAAATCGCCGAAACCATACAGGTAATTTATGTAATCTCCAAAAAGAATTTAATGATGTAAAATGAATTAAATACGCTTTGGTTTCCGTTTCACTTATTGGACATAATAAACAATAGATTTTAAAATCTTGACCCAAGGTAGAAACCCAGTGAGGATAAACATAACTCACGTCCAAGGGTTCAGGATGTAATTTTCTCAAGGCAGGAAAAAATAACTGCGATATTGACCAAATTTTATCAATTTTGTAATAACTTTGGGCGATATAATGAGCATCTACACGATGATTATTTTCATCAATATCTTGTAATGATGCTTCTGCCCAAGCTTGCAAGTCTTGATGTAAATGCCCATGATACATATCCATTAAATTCTCTATTAAATAAGAATAATGGGCTTGAGTATGAATTACTGAAACTGTGGCAATATAATTGAGATGTTCCCATTCTGGTAAACCCAGAGGTTCTACAGTTGGTTCGGCATTTCCGGGAAATAACCAAATAAATCCATCTTGTTCTTTAACTGGGTAATGGCGAATCTGACAATTTGGTAACTTCTGATTTTCTGCTAAGTAGGGAACAGCCGC
This sequence comes from Nodularia sp. UHCC 0506, assembly GCF_034931045.1. NCBI lineage: Bacteria > Bacillati > Cyanobacteriota > Cyanophyceae > Nostocales > Nodulariaceae > Nodularia > Nodularia sp. UHCC 0506. The sequence goes on along the minus strand of NZ_JAYGHH010000008.1, from coordinate 151,757 downwards.
ACATTCACCGGCAGAATTGAAACGCCAACCGTGATATGCACATTCTAATTCGTTGCCAATTACCTGTCCGTGACTCAGTTTAACTTGGCGATGGGGACAACGGTCTTCTAGGGCGTGGATTTTACCTGTACTGTCTCGATATAGCGCGATGCCTGCGGCGGGCGCTTGCGCCATCGCTTGCTGCCAAATTACCACATTTATGGGCTTATGAGTCACTTCGCTACTAAGTGCAACCACATACCAATGATTGGGGTTAATACCCAATTGACGGACATCACGATTCTGCACAGTTGAGGATAAAAAGGACATATTATAGCACATCCTGAAACTTTTGATTTGCTACACCATTTGTTTAATTTAGGTAGGTGCAGTAAGAATTATCATACAGGTAATATTTGCCAAAATAAAATGTCATATTTATGACTAATACTTCCTGAGTTGTATAAGCCCTCAGATTTATCTGTGAAATCAATCCACAATCTCAAATTGTATGACTGCGATCGCTTAGTTTAAAATATTCTGCGAACTAGCTATAACTAACCTTCCTCACAGGCGATAAAGTATGTGTAGAGAAACAGTAACCAAATCGGGAAAAAATTCTGTATGACAAACTACCAAGAAACCCTACTCAGCAATGAACTTAACTCAGATACAGTCAGTGTCAACCATGTGGAAGTAATTGAAAATGTCATCGGTACTCTAGAACAAGATGATAGCGCCATGGTGAGCCACGATCCAAAGGATGGTTATCTGTGGAAATTTAAATACGGGAGTGTGGAAGTTTTTATCCAACTGACCGGAGAAAGTGACGAGGATACCATCACAGTTTGGTCTACGGTGCTAAACTTGCCAGCCAAAGATGAACTCAAGTTGATGCGTCATCTTTTGGAAATGAACTGCTCCAACACTTTAGAAGCCCGTTTTGGTATTATTGAGAATCGGGTGGTTGTAATCTCAACACGCACTCTAGAAGATTTATCTCCGGCGGAAGTATCACGGCTAGTTACCATTGTGGCTACCATTGCTGATGATCACGACGACGTTTTACAATCTCAGTACGGTGCTGCTTAAACGGCTTTCCCCAGGCTTTGTCCTTTGAATTGTTCCAAACTCTATTGCTTGCACCTCTTTAAATATCAGTGTTGAACCCAATTGAAAATTTTGATGGTCAGCAGGTTTGGCGACTGATTCCTTTGCTAGAAGCCTCTGGTGATGTGCAGATGGCGATTGACAGATGGTTGCTAGAACAGCACAAATCTGGAAAGCATCCTCCAACTCTGCGATTTTATACTTGGTCGCCACCTGCAATTTCTCTGGGCTATCACCAACGCCAATACCCGGATTTTTGGCAAAATTTAACTTGGCGAGGCGAAAAACTAGATTTGGTGAGTCGTCCTACTGGCGGTAGGGCGGTACTACATCAAGGTGATTTAACTTATGCTGTGGTGACTTCGGGGATACCGGGTAGCCGTTTCCAAATATACGAAAAGATTTGTGAGTTTTTAATTCAAGGATGGCGATCGCTTGGCGTAAAATTGCGCTACGGTACAGCTGGGCGGGGCTATATCCACAATCCTAACTGTTTCGGTACAGCTACAAGTGCAGATTTAGTGTTACCAGATGGAGGTAAACTCATTGGTAGCGCCCAACTGCGACGGGGTGAGGTAATTTTGCAACATGGTTCCATCCGTTTACAGCCTGATGCAGAATTATTTACTCAAGTCTTTGGTGCAGAATCTTGTACAACACAACTACCCGAAAATTTAAGTTTAGACCAGATTATTGCCGCTTTGATTACCGCCGCTTGTGATTGTTTTGGGATGCAGATAGAAGTACAACCCCTTTCCCAGTCTGAATGGGATGAAATTTTGGCAAAAGTTTGAAGTAACGCAACTTGATCTGATTTTTGTGCGATCGCTATATCCTGCTGCTATGATACTTCTACGTCAGATTTGATATCAAAAAACACAAGCAGGAGAGTTAATTTATTCAAGAACATATATGGATATAGCAAAGCGTCAACGTTTGGAAGCAGTTGGTTGGTGTGTCGGAAATGCGGCTGACTTTCTAGAATTTTTACCTGAAGAAATAGCTTTTATGGAAATGAAGCTATCTTTAAGTAGATATTTGCAGGAACTGCGCTTAAAAAACCAGCTTTCTCAGGCGAACTTGGCTAAGAAAATTAATTCCAGTCAATCGCGTGTAGCTAAGATGGAAGCGGGAGATCCTTCAGTTTCTCTAGATTTGATGGTCAAGACTATTTTAGCTGTAGGGGGAACTCGTGAGGATATGGCGATCGCGATCGCTTCTATCCACACTTAAGAAATTTAGATTTATCTACACTTACTAATGCCAACTAATATAATAATTCTAATTGCGGCCTTAATTGTGGCTTTGATCATTTTCCGAGCTTTTCTGAAAGTATTCAAGACATTTCTAAGTAGTGCGATCGCTATTTTTGTAATCCTTGTCATTTTGAATATATTTGGCTTTAGCCCCGATGACCTGATCCAAGAAATCACCAACCTCCCAGAAACTTTAAAACAGCTTTTTACCGGGGAAACTTGAGAAAATAATTTGTAATTCGTAGTTCGTAATGCCTCTTTCAGAGGAGCTTCGCTAACGTAATTCGTAATTGATCTCACCCCGCCTTTGACTTGCATCAAAGTTTCCCCTCTCCTTAGCAATGCTACGGTGTACACACATCCTGAACCAAAGAGAGTTTCCAGTCTTAAAAACAAGATTTAAATTCGGATTACGGCTTGCCTGTGAGCTAAATTTATCACCTAATTTTTCAGAAATAGAGGATAATACTGTTAAAGCTTGATCAATGATGTATCTATCTAACACCTGCTCATGGACGAACAGCGCCAACAGGCTTATTATCAGCTAATTGAAAGTTTGCTCAAATGCCCGGATGGAGAAGAAGCAGAAATATTAGCGGCTAATACAGAATTACTTGATGCTGGCTTTTTGCAGATGTTAGCAGCAGCAGCACAGCATTACTCACAGCAAGGACAGGAAAATGCTGCAAATTGGCTGAGAAACTTGGAAACACAACTCAGTGCAGCGCTGAACTTACCAACAACATCTCCAGCAGGTGGTGAAACTTCCACTGTCACCCCAGAAAATATAGACGTTTATGGGCAATTTTTATTACAAACACTGCAAGCAACAGCAGAAAGCAACGGTGATCCTCAAGTAATTTACCCCTTGCTGGCAGCCAATACTGATAAACTCAATCCTATTTTTGCAGAATTTTTGCGTCTTTGGGCTACAAATACCCTAGCAGAAGCGGAAACAGACACAGCAACATCCATTGCCGCAGTGATTGTTAATTTGAGTAATTTGATTCAGCAATTTCCCTTGGGTGACAAAGCCAAAAATATGGAAATTGGTATTGCTGGCTACGAAATCGCCCTCACT
>NZ_JAYGHH010000008.1:134693-148023 GCF_034931045.1 Nodularia sp. UHCC 0506 | reverse complement strand
GAAAAACGCAGAAACTTTGTTAAATCTTGGCATCTTATACCAAGATGAAAAACAATTTGATTTAGCTCATAATACCTTCGCCGATGCAATACTAACAGTAGAATCTATCCGGGGTGAAATTATTTCTGGGGATGAAAGCAAACGTAAACAAGCAGAAGAATGGAATCAGCTTTATCGACGCATGGTGGAAGTTTGCCTAGCATTGGGAAAAGACACTGAAGCAATAGAATATATCGAACGCAGCAAAACCCGCAATTTAGTAGAACTATTAACCAAAGCAGCATCAACAAGTCAAGCAAATTTACCATTAATTAGTAGTAGTATCAGCTTTCCAGAAATCCAAAATCTTTTAGATCACAACACTGCCATCATCCAGTGGTACATTTTTAATGATTGTTTTCGTGCTTTCATCATCACCCACCACAAGGATAAACCAGTCATTTGGCATTCTAAACCACAAGACTTAGATGCCCTTTTTGATTGGACAAAGGAATATTTGCTTGACTACTATAACCCACAAGACCAAGATAAAGTTCAATGGCAAAATCAGTTAGAAGAACGCTTACAAAAATTAGCTGATATTCTGCATATTGAAAAAATATTAGATATAGCCAAAATACCCAAAAACTACAAGTTAATCCTCATTCCCCATCGCTTCTTACACCTGTTCCCGCTCCATGCTTTACCTGTAGGAGAGTCATACTTATTTGATTTATTTAAAAACGGTGTCGGCTATGCGCCTAGTTGTCAAATATTACAACAATTACAAATACGTGAACGCTCTAACTTCCAATCTCTGTTTGCTATCCAAACTCCCACAGCCGACTTATATGAAAAAGATTTAGGAGCAGTTGCAACCATAAAAAAACAGTTTGCCAATGCCTATATTTTGAAGCAAGACAAAGCCCAAAAATCAGCAATTATTCACTTCGATAAAAATCCTGAAAACGTAACATTAAATGAAAAATTACTCAAAGCTAACTGTGTGTTTTTCTTTTGTCACGGGTACTTTAACTCTACTTCTCCCCTAGATTCTGGTTTACAGTTAGTTGATGGCAACCTGACCTTAGCAGATATCATTACTCACTTCAAACTAGAAAACTGTCGCCTAGTCACTCTTTCAGCTTGCGAAACCGGAGTTACAGATTTTACCAGCACCAGTGATGAATATATTGGCTTACCCAGTGGATTTCTCTTAGCTGGTAGCACTAATGTAGTGAGTAGCCTTTGGACTGTCAGTGCTACAGCTACAGCTTTATTGATGATTAAATTTTACGAAGAACTCCAGCAGCAAAGTAATATTGTATTAGCTTTAAATACAGCACAACGCTGGTTAAGGAATACAACAGTGCAAGACTTTCAAACTTGGGTGAGTCAATCTTCACTCAGTTTAGGTTGGCAGGCACAACTAAATCAATACTTTGAAAATCATGAAAATACCTTAACCAAACCATTTGAATCACCTTTTTATTGGGCTGCTTTTTGTACTATAGGTAAAGGATTTTAGCAAATGTCAGTTGTTGAAAATAGCATTTTAGCTTTTATTCAAGTGCTTCACTCTCAATCAAAATTGATTCCCACTCAAGACTGGAACGAATTACAGGAACTATGGAATCAGTTCCCAGAAGACGATGAGGAAATAACAGAAATAATAGAAAATTGGTTGCAAACAGAATCCCGTAGTCAACTTTTAGAAACTTACAAGCAAAACCTGAAATCATTGACTGCTGCATATCCAATTGATGCGGTTACTAACATAGGCATAGGTAATAGTAAATCAACGACTCCACCAGATCAACCTAGTCCATCATCAAAGGAATTATTAGAGAACGCAATTAAAAATAACTCTCCTTTATCTGACGAAAAACAATCTCAGCAAAAACCGTGAAGAATTTTAGCCTCAGTCTCTATGCTTTTCATCTCCGTCATACCCTAACTGAACTACCCGGTGAAGTTGTCGCAGATGCTAATCTCTTATGGGAAAATCTGGTGAAAGTGGGGGAAAATGAACTTCCTTTTATTGGGTTGAAAGATTTACGAGCAAAATTAATTTGCTATGAAAATAGTAAATATGAACCCAAACGAGAACAAGCAAGAAAAACAGAATGGTTAACTGATGTTGGAAGTTTAGATTTAGGTAGTCTCCCCACAACAGACGGCTTTAAAATCAATGCTAATCTTCAGCCTTTCTTGCTTAACGATACCTACGCAGTTGATATTACACTTTTTGCTGAATCAGCAAACATCTTGATAGAAATACCACAACTGCAACATTTTCAACCAAGTTGTCTACTACCGTCTAACATTCAAGCATCATTAGGACAAACATTATGGATTTATGGAGAAGTAGATTCCAGTGAAGATTGTAATGCACTAGCTGAAAAATTAGCAGTCGCCTTAGTTGCAGGTACAAATTTAAACCCTGTACAGATAAGTCAAAGCAAACTTTTTGGTAGTTTGTTATTTGAATATCAAGCACAAGACCATAATCAACCAAATAACCCGACTAAACAATGTCAAATTTTTATAACTATTAATAATAATAAATCTCCAACCATACAACTATCTGGAAAGGCTTATGAGTGGTTGCGAGATTTACTTTGCTCATACCATAAAATAGTATATATCTATCATCAAGCACGTCAAAGATATCGAGAAGCTAGAGCAATTTATAGCTATTTAGAAAAGACAATATCAGAGTTTAATAACCTGATAGATAAAAATAAAACCCAAATAGATAAATTGCCAGAACTACTTGTAGAAATTCCTCAAAAAAGCCTGGATTATACCAGATGTTTGCAAGATTTACAAATACATTTAACTGCAATTAACACAGATATTAAGAATTACGAAATTTGCTTAGATAAAATCAAAACTATTGGTGGCGGTAATATTCCTGAATTTTGGCAAGACTTCCTCAAAAAAGACTGTCGTAAATTTCAGGAACAAGTACAAACAGATATTAACTATCTGCTTCCAGGTAAAGAATTATTTGGGCAGATAGTTGATACTATTCGAGGTATTGTAGAAACACAACAGGCTGAGAGCGATCGCTCCTTAGAACGCACCATCCAAATATTAGGTATTGGCTTTGGTGGCGGTGCAATTATTTCTGCCATTATCACCCAATACATCAGCGAAATCAATATACCCCTAGCTGCAATATCTCCGAAAAATCCACCCCATCCTTTTTACGCATCCTTATTTTTAAGTATTCTGGTTACATTATTTTTTATCGGTCTTGGCTGGCTGATCACCAAACCCAGACACTATCCTAGAAATAAGAAGTAAACCAATAACTAAATTCTTATGGCAAACACTATCACAATTACTGATCCTCTCGTTCCTAATCCTGCACCGCAATCGGCAATTATTCGCCTAGAGAATATCTTTAAAATCTATGGGAGTGGTGAAACCGAAGTTAAAGCCCTCAACGATGTGAACTTAACGATCAATGAGGGTGAATATTGTGCAATTATGGGGCCTTCTGGTTCTGGTAAATCCACAGCCATGAATATTATCGGCTGTTTAGATCGCCCCACCACCGGACATTATTATTTAGATAACCTTGATGTCGCTCAAATGAACGATGCAGATTTGGCCAAAATCCGCAATAAAAAACTGGGGTTTGTCTTTCAACAATTTCACTTATTACCCCAACTCACAGCCTTAGAAAACGTCATGCTACCAATGATTTATGCCAGCGTCAACCCCAATGAAAGACGCGATCGCGCCACGGAAGCATTGACAAAAGTCGGTCTAGAAAAACGCCTGAATAATAAACCCACTCAATTATCTGGTGGACAACAACAACGGGTAGCGATCGCTCGTGCTATAGTTAACCGTCCCGTTGTCCTCCTCGCCGATGAACCCACAGGCGCACTTGATTCTCATACAACCCAGGAAGTATTGGATATTTTCACCGAATTAAATAACAGTGGAATCACCGTTGTTATGGTGACTCATGAATCAGAAGTAGCGCTTCAAACCCGACGCATTGTGTGGTTTCGTGATGGTGCAGTTGTCCACAGTAACTTGACACCAAAGGATTTGACTCAAGTGGCGACATATTAAACATTTGAACCCCGTCTACGTGGGTTTTGCTTATGTCGCCTCTCCCCTCTGGTTACAAACTAGGGGTTTTTCCTGTTTGTGCTTGTGTTTCAATTGGCTGAACATCGCTGTAGCCCATTTGACCCGCAATTGTGCGGAACACAGATATTTGTCCCTCAAAATCTAGCTTTTCAGTTTGGGAAACCAAATTCTTGATTGCATCAGTACGCTGATAATTATTTGGCATTCCCACTACTTGATCTCCCATTGCCACAGCCCAAGCATACCAAACTAATAGTTGATTATTTTCTTTAATCGCACCATAAGCACGGGAATAATCTGTTTTTTTACCCTCCACAATATCCCGCATGATTTGTAATTGTTGCTCTGGTGGCAAATTTAAATAATCTCCTAAAAGCATGGGTGAAAGTTGTGGTTCAGCCGCATCTGGAGCCGCAGGAGTAATAGATTTACCCATTTTTTCATAAACACAATAAAACCATGCTAGTTTAGCATCGGTATCTAAGGAATTAAATCCTTCAACTACTTTTAAAGTCTCATTGCTGAGTGCTTGAGAAACAGTTTTATTGGAAGTTTTAGTCACAATATATCTCCAGAATTTATTAATCCTATTAAGGATTACCAAACTTCTACAGCCAAAATCTACTTCCAAAAGTAAGAGTTATATTAAATAGTTTCAATCTATAGGAATCCTATACTTTTAGTAGATGTATAAGTCTGCCTTCTGATAGAAAGAAATTTGACCCTAGCCTTGGTAAAATTACTCCATCAATTGCAAAATTATCCAAGAATTATTTATGGCTGATCAAAGGAAGTTGGGGGTTTTATAACTAATATTGGTGCTTCAGTAGATATTATGCTAACTCTGCTTTAAAAAAGCCATAATTCTGACCATACACGGCACGCTATGCGAACAGCAAAACCTAACTTAAACAAACCCTTCAACACTGTTTAATAACTTCTAGTAATTCACTGGGATGATTAATCAGAAAATCTGGATTTTGTTTAGCTAAAGCTTCGGGAGAATTGAAACCCCAAGCCACCGCAATCACTTTGATATTAGCTTTTTTTGAAGCTTCTATATCCCTGGTTTCATCCCCGACATAAATGACTGCTTGCGTTTTGAGTTGTTTTTTTCTTAATACATTATTAATTATGGTGGTTTTACCAAAAATTGTCACTCCTGAATAAATAAATTCAAATAAATGCTCTAATTCGTTATTTTCAAGAAAAGCTGTGACGTTTTCTTGAGAATTAGACGTAATAATTCCTAATCTATAGCCTTCGTTTTGTAATTCTATTAAAGCTTCGTAAATTCCTGGTATTGGTTTGAATTCTTTAATTTTGTATTTTAATTCTCCTTTCACCTTTTTTAGTAGAGACGGAATTTTAAAAAAAGAGATGCCTAAGTATTTAATAATTTCCCTAGAGGTAAAATTTCTTAGTAGGGAAAGTTCCTCTGGAGTAATTTGTATATAACCAAACTCTATAGCTAAACGATTGGCAATAGTCACAAGAGCATCTACTGTATCCGCAATCGTGCCATCAAAATCAAAAATAATTACTTGCTGGGTCATTCGTTAAGTTTGGATGCGTCAAGATTAGCACGGGCATTTCGTCTTAACATTTCTGGCTTAATCCGCCGCAAGGCGGATGCGGGAAATCGTTTATCCCACTCCTCGATTGAGATGTTGGCTAATTCTATCAGATGAGGCGCAATATTAGCAGGATAAGGTTGAAAATCTGCTACATCCGTTGTCTGGGCAAAACGCTGATTCCACGGACAAACGTCTTGGCAAATGTCGCAACCTGCAACCCAACCTTGTAAATTGGATGAGATTTTCTCTGGTAGTGTTTCTGAGCGATTTTCGATGGTATGATAGGCGATACAGCGATTAGCATCGACGACAAATGGTTGGGTAATTGCACCTGTGGGACAAGCCTCTAGACAACGAGTACAGCTACCACAGTGTTCTGTATGTGGGCGATCGCTCTCTAATTCCAAATTTGTGATAATCTCTCCTAAAAATACCCAAGAACCATATTCTCTAGTAATTAGATTACCATTTTTAGCAATCCAACCAATCCCGGCTCGTTGCGCCCAAACTTTATCTTGTACTGGGCCAGTATCTGCATAATATTTCGCTTGAATACCAGCACCCAATGATTCTAGCCAGAACATCAGCGCCTTCAGCTTTTTATGCATTACTCTATGATAGTCCCTACCCCAGCCATAACGTGAAATTTTGGCATATTCTTCGCCTCCAGGACGTTCGTCTGGTGTGTAGTAATTGAGGGCGACAGATATAAGCGATCGCGCCTCTGGCATAATTAAGCTCATATCTTGACGCTTGGGGCTATTCATCCACTCCATATCGGCGTGATAACCCAGACTTATCCAGGCTTGTAACCTCTGCGCGTCTGTATTATCTACCCCATTGACAGCCGTAATCCCGACTTTGTGGAATCCCAACTCTCTGGCTTTTTCTTTAACTACATTGCTGTTAGTTACAGAATATTGTTCCATTTTTTTTATGTGAATTTAGCGGCAATTATTGGCAGCTTATTTATACATTATCCTTTGACAACCTTTGTTCAACATTGGCTAACCCACCTATATGTAATAATTATTTGAATTTTGTTAAGAAATAATGCAATATGTAAATTATGAGGTAGAGCAAACCTCCCACTAAATTAATCAACTGTTGTGAAATCATGACATTCACTTCTGATGCAGCTTCAACCCGCTTATCAAACGCCTTAAATTATGGTTCTCAGCCTGGTGATGCAGTTCAGTCCACCACTGCCGTCTTCCAAAGCCTCAGCCCGGATGACCAACTAGCAGTGCTATGGTATGCCTACACAGAAATGGGACGTTCCATTACACCAGCCGCTACAGGTGCAGCTCGTTTACAGTTAGCCCAAGGATTGCTAACTCAAATCAAACAGATGTCTTATGCAGAGCAGTTAAATGTGATGCGTGACTTAGCTACTCAGAAAAATACTCCAATTTCCCGTTCCTACGGTATCCTCAGCAATAACACAAAATTGGCTTTTTGGTACGAGTTATCAGAATTGATGGTAAAACACTTGGTTGTACCTATGCCAGTGGGCTATGAATTTTCTCGTGATGGTATGCAGGTACTGGAAGCTATCAAAGCATTAGATTTTGGTCAGCAAATCTCTGTGCTTCGTCAAGTAGTAGCTGATATGGGCGTTGACCCCTTTTCTGAGTGCTGAGTAGGAAAAGGCAGAGAGGCTGGGAAATATTCTCACTTTCGGCAATCTATTTCTAGAGCATCTTTTTTTGATTCTATATTTTGTCTTTTAATTAACCTCAGCTACTGTAATCAAGATAAATATATGACAGCTGCTGAATCTATACAGGTAACTCAGACCACCGTCACCGTTACAATCACAGAAGAATTCCAGATTGAGGGAATTGTGGAACCAACTATCCTGCGTTACTTTGAAACTCTCAACGCCGGAGAATTTCCCACAACTGCGGCACTATTTGCCGATGATGGTGTGATGCATCCGCCCTTTGAATCTGGTATTGTGGGACGAGATGCGATCGCTCTCTATTTACAACAAGAAGCTGAAAATATTCAAGCCTATCCGCGTCAAGGCATTGTCGAAACCCTGGAAAATGACCAAATCCAGTTTCAGGTAACAGGTAAGGCGCAAACTTCCTGGTGTGGTGTCAATGTTACCTGGTTCTTTGTCCTCAACCGAAAACGGCAAATTGTCAGCACTCAAATTAAACTTTTAGGTTCTCCCCAAGAGTTACTTGCTCTGCGTCGAGAAAATTAGCCTAAATTTAATTTGAATCTTGGTTATTTTTTGGTAACAGCCGTTTGCAGCAAAGAGCGCATTAACAGTTTCCGACCTAAATCAATATCTGATGGCGCACATTGCCATTCTGGATGTGCCGTCATTAATAAACTATCTAACGTTTCTTGATCAAATAGATGCCAAACCGGAGCATCATTAATTTCTTCTTCCACAGCATAGCAATTAGGACTGACACAGTAAATCGTGCAATTACTGGCAATTCTATTTACAGTCATTTGTTCCCCAGGCTGCAAAGAGCGAAATTGGCGGATAGCTTGCTTCAATTCACTCATTGAAGAAACTACTAATCCAGGTATAGCTATGGTAAAGTTTTTGTCTCCATTCACGGTAATCCAGTAATGACGACTGGGGTCGATACCCTGTAGCCAAGGTGATTCGTCATCAAGGCGATAGCGTGGCGACAAACAAAATAAAGCTTCCATAGATTTCGTCATAACAATTTTGGTTGATTTAGTGTAATTCTTTACACCCTTGGCTATCCTGGGGGTTGTAGAGCTATGCCATCAGCTTTTTTCTGGAGATATAAAATAAATCGCTGAGGCGGTTGCTATACATCCAGTATTTAATAATTACCAGTCATAAATCAACTTAAATTAGCAAAAATTATTATCTAATTTAACATTTATTCACAAATTGACCTCTATTCAATAAATAAATTTAGAGGCTTGTTACCCTGATAGCAGAGGGCAAAAATTGTATTTCTGCCTTCTGCCTTCTGCTTTCTGCCTTTCTTCGGTCAACTAGCGGCCGCACTCGGCACGATTCCAGCAACTCAGCAGTGAAGGGATAATTGCTATGGATGGATGATAAATTGAATTATGAGATCGCGCGAGTTACCGGAGCCAACCAAGACATATTATTGATGCTAATCATACCGGATAACCGGCAATTACCAGACTTTTTATGTAAGCTGAAACAATACTGAAAAAGTCTAGCAATCGTCAATTTGAGCATTTAAAATTGTTAATTAGTTCATTCTGGTAAAGTAGCTTCTAATTTGAGACAATTTGCACCATTAACTTGTAACTGATATTCAACATTATCCATCAGACGATTCATAATCAGCCATCCATAACCACCTTCTTGTTTATCTGTAGGATTAGGCGGAAAGTAAGTAGACATATCAAATCCTTCGCCATAGTCCCAGATTTCTATAGCAATATTTCTATTTTTAAGTTCCAAACGCACTAGAATCGGTAAGCTAGGTTGCTCTTTGTGGGCATGACGGACTACATTTGAATATGCTTCCACCAATGCCAGCCGCAAACGACTTGATTGCCTTGACCAATCCACTGATTCTTTGAGATGGATTTTTAAGCATCCTAGTAACCAACTTTCGACGATGTTTAAATAATTCAGGTCACTTGGTACATGAAGCTCACTTTTCATTACCTAAAAAACCTCCAATGAAAGTATAGTTTGATCATCTTCTTGAACATGATTATCTGCCTGAATACGAGTAATTAAATTGTTAAGAGATAGCGGTTGAGGTTCTCTTTGTAGGATTTGCCAAAGTCCTTCTTGGTTGAGCATAGAACGCCTGATTAATTGTCCACTATCTTCCGTTTCCTCAGAATTTAAAAATTGATTTGATACCATCGCTTCTGTAATCCCATCACTAGCTAACAGTAAGGAATCTCCTGAAGCCAGAACTAAGTGACCTGACTCTGCCTGCCATTGGGGCAAGATACCTAAAGGAATACCACGCACTTTGAGATAATTAGGGTTAACAGCTAAAGAGTTTTGATGTGACCACAGCAGGGGATAGATGTGACCGGCGTTAGCATAAACTAGTTCATTGGTTGTAGGAGTGTAACGAGCTAAGACAAGGGTAATAAAGCAATTGTTGCGAATCAAATCATCACATAGAGCATTGTTGAGATTATGTAGTATTACATTTGGTTTGGCTGGCGTTTCTTGAGCTAATTCCCGGCGTAATACCGAAATAGCACTAGCCATGAATAAGGCAGCTGGAACGCCCTTACCGGAAACATCACCTACGGCCAACCATAAATCGCCACTGGGATGGACAAACACTTCAAAAAAATCCCCTCCCACTTCACGAGCAGGGTAACAACAGGCTTGCACCTTCCCACCTTTGATATCAGGTAGAGTTTGGCGGAGCAGATTGTTTTGGATTTGGCGAGCAACTTCCAATTCCGTCTTCAGTTGTGCTTGCTTTTCTTGGAGGCGTTGGTAGAGTTTTGCTTGAGAGAGAGCTAACGCGGCTTGTTCAGCGACACCTACTATTAGTTGAATTTCTTCGTTTTGCCAAAGTTGCTTATCTCCCCACTGGCAGATAGCAAGGATAGCTAGCAAATGCTGCTGATAAGAAAGGGGTACAACCATCTGCTGACGTTGTTTGCCTTTATAGGTATCTTGAGTAAGTTGATACTCACAGGTTTGAAGAACTTTTTCAATTAATAGATTGGGGTCATAATCACAATTAGCTAAACTGGAATTAGAATCTTGATAAAAAAATTCGTCTTCTGTCAATCTGTCTCTTTCTACTGGTCTGAGTAAACAAAAAGTAGTTGCAAATGTCTTGCCAATAGTGACAACAATTTTTTGCAGCATACTGTCATAATTCAGGGATTCCCGAATTGCCGTTGTCACCGCATTAAATAAAGATTCTCGGCGCAAAGCCCGACTTAACTCACGGGTACGCTTTTTGACTAGTCCATATATATCAGTGGCTTGCTCAACTAATTCTTTGAGTTGTTCAGGACTCCAGGGTTTAGTGATGTACTTAAATACTTGACCAGAGTTAATTGCCGCTACCAAATCTGCAACATCAGTAAAGCCAGTCAGTAAAATCCGAACGGTATCGGGAAATCGCTCCACTGTAAGACTTAGAAATTCAGTACCGTTCATTTCCGGCATTCTTTGATCCGAAATGATTACAGCCATTTCGCCTTCTTGGTCGAGAATTTGTAGCGCACTCAGGGCATCATGAGCTTTATATACTTGGAAATCTCGCCTAAAAGTACGATAGAGTAAGTCTAAGTTATCCGGCTCATCGTCTACTACCATGAGCTTTAATTTTTCTATTTCTGTTAGAGTCATATTTGACTTTAAATTTTGGGATACTTAAATGGCGAGATTTTGCAATTTTTATCCCACCTGTTACCTAATAGATTAAAAAGTAGTCTCTAAAGAGAAGTTACCCACTTTGATACTGATAAAATCACAGAAAGTTTAAAACTTCGGTGAAGTTGATTTCATGGTGTTTACACTCAAATTGAACTTTATCCCACCAATCCAGAACGCAAGGCACGTACTGCTGCTTGAGTACGGTCATCTGCACATAGCTTATTCAAAATATTTCTAACGTGTGTTTTTACAGTTCCAACGGTAATAAAGAGTCGTTCAGCAATGAGTGCATTGCTACAACCTTCAACGATTAACTGTAACACTTCTAACTCCCTTTCAGTCAGGGTATAAACGTTAATATTTTCTTCTTCCTCAGAATCTGAAGTTGGGGAAATATCTTGATGATCCGTGGAAACAGTTTGTCGTAAGGAGGAATTTTCCTGTGCTTGTTGTAACACAATCCGCGCGATCGCTGGATCAATCCAAGCATTACCATCATAAGTAACTCGCACGGCTTCGAGTAAATTATCAAACTTGATATCTTTCATACAGTACGAGTCAGCCCCAGCCGCAAAAGCTGCCAGCACAGCTTCTTTATTATCCTGGAGCGTTAAAATTAGCACCTTGATGGCTGAATCATCTCCATTAGTGAGAGCTTTTAATTCTCTTGTCAGTTCAATACCATCCTTGTCTGGTAAACCAATATCGACAATGGCAATATCTGGTTGTACCGTTTTTAACATTTTCAGCCCTGCCACTGCATTGGCAGCTTCTCCGACAACTTCAATTTCTTCCCTTTGTAGTAAAGCTGTCCGAATACCTACACGGGTGAGGTCATGATCTTCAATCAGAGCAATACGAATTTTACTCATAGTCAAATTCCGCACGTTACATTACTTTAACTTTAAAGTGGAGTTTACGAATCTCTTCGCTCTGGAAGCCCATAAATGTGATTTATGGGAAATACATTCCTCAAAAGTCCCATATAGATGTAGTTTCAATATATTTGGACAGTGCCTAACCTCAATTAGTTTCATGTTGCTTTCTATTTTTGCAGGTGTATGGACTAGTAAGATGAGTTAAATCCAGCTAAAATCGATACTTTTGGTGTGAATTACCATAAAATTTCCTAAATTTGCCGTTCGGAATCTATTTGCAACTACTTATGTAGTATCAAGCTGTTTTGTTACATACTGTTGCAATTACCAAATTTATTAACTTTCGATGTAGCCTATTAAGTTATTGAGTAAGTAATTGTTCTATTTTCTCTGCCTAATGAAACAAATTCTTGATTGCTAAATTTTAGACGGACAGCCCCTGAAAAAATTTGATAAACTTACGTTCGGGAGAATCTGGTATGAGTCTAATTAAAGATTGGGCTATGTTTAAATCGCCTCAAGTGTTTTCGGTACTGGGAATACCAGTTCATGTCATGAGTAACTATCCAGGCTGGTTGCTGGAATGCCTGCAACACAGCAAAGGGACTCATGTAGTTACGCTAAATGCAGAAATGACTATACAGGCAGAACGGAATCAAACTCTTGCTCAAGTGATTCAAAATGCCGAGCTAGTAATTCCAGATGGTGCGGGTGTAGTTCTGTATTTACGGTGGCTTTTCTGGCAAAAAGTGCAGCGTTGTCCGGGAATTGAGTTAGCAGAAACCCTGTTACAAGAACTGGGACAACAGCAGTCAGATGCAAAAATTTTTTTCTATGGTGGAACACCTGGAGTAGTTGCAAAAGCTGCGGAATTTTGGCAGCAGCAAATTCCCAACTTGAATTTAGTCGGTACTAATTCGGGCTACCATACCCCAGAAGAAGAAGCACAATTAAAACAAACACTCAGTCAAATACAGCCACAAGTCATTTTTGTGGGTTTGGGAGTACCACGTCAAGAGTTATGGATTGCCCAAAACCGTCATTTATGCCCTCAAGCGATTTGGATTGGCGTTGGTGGTAGTTTTGATATTTGGTCAGGGAACAAAACTCGCGCTCCTGATTGGTTAGGAAATAACAATTTAGAATGGCTATATCGGCTTTATCAAGAACCTTGGCGTTGGCGACGGATGTTGGCTTTACCGGAATTTGCTGTAAAAGCTTTTATTTATCGTTTGACTGCCAGGGGTGCAATATAGTGCTGAGTGCTGAGTCTTGAGTGCTGAGTGCTGAGTGCTGAATGCTGAATGCTGAATGCTGAGTCCTGAGTGCTGAGTTTTGAGTGCTGAGTTGTGAGTGCTGAGAGGCGAGAAATTGCGTCTTTACAAAAAATCAGGGTGTGATTACTTAGTTAGGGCTGGCTGAAGAAATCT
>NZ_JAYGHH010000008.1:127536-134512 GCF_034931045.1 Nodularia sp. UHCC 0506 | reverse complement strand
CAGCAAACCCTAGTTAAATACTCAGTGCTTTAGCAAATTTTTATTTTTGAACTTTCAATATGAGATTCTCAGGTAGAGGCGGGGAATCCTGATTTTAAGGTAAATTTCAAATCACAAATTTCCGGCTATTTGGTTGAGGATGTGAGGAAAGTTTTGTAATGCCAGTATTAACAAGCGCAAAAAATACTGATAAATCAGTCAACACAGAAGATAAAAAAACTTCACAGGATAATAGTAATACAGCAGCAATGGTACAGTTGCATTCTGTGACGAAAACCTATAAAAATGGTTGCTACGCTTTATTGAATGTGAATCTAGAGGTCAAACGCAAAGAATTTTTATTCATCACAGGGCCAAGTGGTTCGGGGAAATCTACTCTGTTAAAACTCTTGTATGGTGAAGAATTATCTACTCAGGGTGATGTAATTGTTAATGGCTGTAATGTCAAGACTTTGCGAGGCGATCGCCTGTCAAGATTACGGCGACGCATTGGGATTGTCTTTCAAGACTACAAATTGATTCCTCAGCGCACGGTGGCAGAAAATATCACCTTTGTGTTGCAAGCCCAAGGATATACTCGTAAGGAAATTCACCGACGTTTAGCACCAACTTTAAAGTTAGTAGGTTTACTGACTAAAGCCGACTGTTTTCCCGATCAACTTTCTGGGGGAGAACAACAACGGGTAAGTATTGCACGGGCGATCATTGGCACGCCTCCGTTACTTTTGGCTGATGAGCCAACAGGAAACCTTGATCCTGATAATTCCTGGCAAGTTATGCAGATTTTGCAAAAGTTAAATAACTTTGGGGCAACCGTAATAGTAACTACCCATGATGAACAATTAGTACGTCGGTGTAATCATCCAGTGGTGCAAGTCCGGAATGGCCGAATTTATCAACAATCACCAAAAGTCCAAAGTCGTTAAATAGGGCTTGTTGAATAAATATAAAACCTAGATCAATCAACGGTTTGAGGCTGATAAACCCGAAAGTAGGTGCAAGGCTTCGCCGTGAGCGTCAGCCGAACGGTTTTTGAAGGGTGTACCATCAAAAGCGTGAATTTTAGGTTGAATAAATCAGAAAATTTGGGGATGATAGATAGCTGAAACTGTTCCCCATTCCCCATTCCCTATTCCCTACCCTAAATGTCTATGAGGAAGAAATGGGAACCTTTAACTTTGTAGATAAAGGAGTCAAATTTGTCAGTTTGCTCAATGGTAGCGATCGCCTGCTGTCCAAGACTTGTAAACTGTCTAAAGTCGCATCTCTGATCACTGCTTCCGGTTCTTGGTGTAGTAATAGTCGCAAGCATTGAATAATTTCTGCCTGCACCTGAGAATCGACTCCCTTACTACTAATAATTTTAGTTAATTGTCGTATCGCAATCAAACGCTTCAAAGGGTCTGAATCTGTTAAATTCACCAATAATTGATCAATCCGATTTTGCTCTTGGTTGCCGTGAAAGCTGACGATTTGCCACAGCAATAAAATTAAAGTTAATAACGTTCCTAAACCTTGCACAATCGCACCAGCAGCAATCCAGGAACTCTTAGCATCAACCCAGATGGCAGCTGCCATATATGTACTAACAGTGGCAATACCCCCACTACCTACGGCTAAAGCTAAACGACAATTGGGGCTGTTTAAAAACTTCCACATTTGGGATAAGCGCAGTTGCCAATCCCATTTTTGCATTGAGTACACTAATAACATTACCCCAACGCCAACCAAAAGCGCTAATAGCAGTTTCCAGTTCCACAACAGCATCGCCACAATAATTGTGAAAAAGCCTAGCATACCTCCCGGCCCAGACAAAGGCTTAAAACTTCTTTGCTTTGAATTGAACATCTTGAACTCTAAAAATGACTTGTAGGGAATCTGGTTGAGCAGATGCTTTCCAGCAAATGAAGCCTTTGGCATGATCTTTACCTACTTAAATTACAATAATGTTTAATCATAAATCCATGTCTGATCGCAATTATCAGCAAATACATTTTTTACCGACTTAATCTAACAAGGGCTAGAGGTGCAGAGTTTTTGATTAGCTGATAATAAGAATTGTGGGGAACTTGAATCCAACAAGTAATTTGGGGTCAAGTAACTATTAGTCACATTCAGCAACTATTACCAAAATTTAATCAACACCTATGTTTCAGCCACAAGGATTTGAGCAACGCTCCATAATTACCTCACTAGGTAAGATGGTTTATTATACTGCCACTGGCTCACCTTGGCAGGAAAATTCGACCGCAGAACAACAGGAGAAGGAAACTTTGTTATTCCTGCACGGCTTTGGTGGTGGGTCTTCTGCTTATGAGTGGTCAAAGGTTTATCCCGCTTTTGCTGCCGAATATCGCGTTTTAGCCCCAGATTTAATTGGTTGGGGTAGGTCTGAACATCCAGCCCGGAATTACATGATTGATGACTATCTGACGACGATTCGGGAGTTTATCCAGCAGACTTGTACAGGGCCTGTGAAAGTGATCGCTTCTTCCCTGACTGCGGCCTTCACAATTCGAGTGGCGATCGCTTATCCTGATTTATTCAAGTCTTTAATTCTCGTCACACCAGCCGGACTATCGGATTTTGGCGAAGACTACTCTCGCAGCATTTTTGCCCAGATAGTTAGCGTTCCTATTATTGATCGCCTGCTTTATAGCACTGGAATTGCCACGAGTGGCGGTATTCGTAACTTTTTAGAGCAACGGCAATTTGCCCAGTCGAATCGCATCTACGAGGAAATTGTTGAGGCTTATCTCCAATCTGCCCAACAACCCAATGCTGAATATGCCGCCCTGTCTTTTGTCCGTGGTGATTTATGTTTTGATTTGTCCCTATATATTCAACAGTTGAAAACTCCTACCGCGATTATTTGGGGACAACAATCAGAATTTACGGGTCCAGAAATTGGTCGTCGTCTTTTTGAAAAAAATCCCCAAGCTATAAGAGTATTTCAACAATTAGAAAATGTAGGATTAACGCCGCAGTTGGAACTCCCAGCCGTGACGATTGGGTTAATTCGGCAATTTTTCCCAATGTTAGATTAATTATCCCAGTTTTAGCTTTGTAGAGACGCGATTTATCGCGTCTTCTTCTAGAGAACTCCACAAAAAAGTTGATCCCAATTTCTGCAACTAAAATGACCTTTCCTCCCCCTGCTCTCAAAACGACGGGATATTTTTTTATTTGGAAGTCTCTAACAATCTGACATCGATCACAGTAGAGTTGAAGTTATAGTTAAAACCTTCTAATTCAAAAGTTGTACCAATTTTTACTTTGCTATTACCTAAAACTGGCCCACTGTCAGTAATTTGAGCTTTTCCCTCTAAAGTTAAAAGCATATCTGTACTAAAATTGTTTTGTCTGGGATCTGGTAATTCTTTAACGGAACCATCTGGTTGGGACACTGTTACGGTTCTAGGTAAGACTTGAATGGATTTTATGCCGATTTGACCATATGGTTGATTGCGGATAATCACATTAGTTTTACCGCCTTTTGTAAATCCTTTCTCAAATAACCGTTCAGGATCGCGGACATTCAAACCACGAACGGCTAAATCTACCTCAATTGGTACGGTGTTAGTATTGACTTGGGCAACAGAACCAGTAGTTCCAGGAAAAACAAATATACCAAATATCACTAGCAGAATTACCAGGGCAGCACCGAAATCAAGGAGATTGATTTTGCCGAACAAGCGTCCTTTGGAATCTAAAATAGCCATAGAAACTTTTCCTAGATAGAAGCAGAATAATTGATTTTAGCAACAAGTTTTGTCAAGAACACGGCAAGTTTCCCGACTAAATTACTTGGTAATTGCTCCAAGCATCTGGGTGCTGTAGTTATGGGACAGTTTATCATGGGTTTGTAAAAGGAATGAGGACAAGAGTTTTGTTGTGGAGGCAGGGAACATTCAGCAAGCCCTAAATAGAGATGAGGACAAGGGTTTGAACACAAGCACATTTTGTCTATTTTAGAGAGATAACGAAAGCATACTAGTATATAATTTTAGCTTTGAGTTAAGAATGCAACTTAGACGAATCTAGATACGTCGAATAATTTATCCATTAATCTAAGTTACTCATGAACTGGAACAACTTTTTGGCAAATTATCATGTCAGACAACGACGTTGGTTTTATCCGTTAATTTCAGTGGTAGTTGCTCTGACTTTGTGCCTGAGTACACCCACGCCGGGGAATGCCTTCGATATCCGGTCTCTTCTCTTCCGAGGAATACAGGTAATTCAGATGTCTAATATGTCTGACCGCCAAGAGGTTGATCTTGGTAGGCAGATGAATCAGCAGTTACAAAGTAGTAATATTCGATTTAGCCGGAATGCTCAAATTAATCGCTATGTAGAACAAATTGGTCAGCGTTTGGTAGCTAGTAGCGATCGCCCCAATCTTCCCTTTACCTTCCAAGTCGTTGAAGATAATTCTATCAATGCCTTTGCGACGTTGGGGGGTTTTGTCTATATCCACACGGGTTTAATGAAAGCCGCAGATAATGAAGCGGAATTAGCTAGTGTAATTGGCCATGAAATTGGTCATATTACAGGCAGACACTTAGTTCAACAGATGCGGCAAAGAGAGATCGCTAATGGTGTAGCTGCCATCGCAGGTTTAGATCGTAATGCTGCTGTAGGACTTGGTTTAGAATTAGTGCTTAACCGTCCTCGTAGCCGTAAAGATGAATTTGATGCCGATAATAGAGGATTACTAGCCATAACACAGGCTGGTTATGCCCAGTCAGCGACGATTTCCTTTATGCAAAAGCTGCTCCAAAGAGGGGGTGCTATCCCGGCATTTTTAAGTACTCACCCGCCTACAGGCGAGCGCATTAATGCCTTGCAAAATTCTATTAATGCCCAACCTAGCAATCAGCGCGACGGATTGGATAATGCTGCTTATCGAGCTAATATCCGACCCATACTTTAGTTCAAATGTCAATCATTACTTATGCTCGCTGCTTCTGGTGGCGAGCTGCTCTTGTGGATGGTGCAACCATAACCACACCTTCTTCTAAGGGCAAGATGCGGAGAGAATTGGTAAAAATGTTGACTTGATAAATTAAGTTATTTGTAGTATCTAATCCAGTTAACCAACCACTGCGGGGATGATAAGCACCAGTATCTATATCTAGCCATCCTTGCCCTTGTGCCAACTTACCAGGGGGAACGCCAGGAAAAGTAAAAGTGATGGTATGACCGATGATCATTAGTTTATCAGAAAAATATGGTTGCGAAATGCAATGAAATTCGTCACGTATCCAACAAAATTGGGTGGCGGTTTGTTCTGCTAAAGATAGGTGAGGGTCAACACCAGCATGAGTTAACCAAATATCTCCCAAATCTAGATACAGGGGTAAAGTTTTCAGCCACTCCAAATGTTCGTTAGGAATAGTAGCTTCTTCGTAACTAGCGATAGTTGCTTGCCCACCACCATACAGCCATGCTTGCATTTCTGGTGTAGAAACGTTATTACCTGTCAAAATGCTTAATAACATCTGCTCATGATTTCCCAGCAGACACCCATAATTATTGTCTTTGACAAAATCAATTACATGACAACTTTTAGGGCCACGATCAATTAAATCTCCCAAAAAATAAACTTGATCATCTAATCCAGGGGCGATCGCCTCCATCAATTTTATCAAACCTTCGTAATGACCATGCACATCCCCAATCACAATTCGACGTTGGCTAGTTTCGCTCATCGGTTCTTGGCTTAAATAGTTTGGTTGAATAGTTTGGCTACAGTTTAAATTCTTTGGTTTCCGCAACGATATATAAACAGTATTTGACATTTAACAAATTTCACCTTAATCTTAATCGAATTCTTACCTGTAAACTTAAATAAAGTAAAAAAGGCTAAAAGTGCGACTAGCTGATCAAACATCTCCGACGCAGGAGACGCAGTAAAACAGCCGCTTTTGGAGGGCAATTTCAAAACCTGCAAGTTTTGGACAAATTAGCTTAAAATTTAGGCAATGAATATCTTACTAACTCCCCAGCACATCATGTCTGATAACTTCTCTGCTGAAATCAGTTCACGCATTTGCAAACACATGAACGAGGATCATGCTAATGCGGTAGTTCTTTACGCCCAGGCTTTTGGCGGTGTGACAAATGCGACAACCGCAGAAATGCTGTCAATTGATTCTGAGGGGATGAATTTGACAGCACAGGTCAATGCCGAAACTGTGCCAGTGCGGATTCAATTCGATCATACTTTAGTTGACTCCGAAGATGCTCACCAAACTTTGATTGCAATGGTCAAGCAAGCACGGGTTCAGGCGAAATAGGAATTTTGTTAGTTAAGCTCGTACTAATGTGTATATTGATGCTTGTATGAAGTTTAATCTCTGAAGTATCAAATTATATTAGTATGTCTAGTCAGGTTGAGTAACTATACTAAACCTATACTAGTTAATTCTAATACGCAGTAATGGTCTTGATTCTTTAAAACAGTGGTACTGATTAAAGAAAAATCATCAACTAACTCCATCATGGAAACAAATACAAGTACCCTTATGTTAGCAAATCAGCCTGGTATTATAACACATTGATTATGTTGAATCCAGGTTATCAGAGAAATGTTGAGGATTTACGTCAGTTAGCCTCTATGTTTTGGCCTTCAGAGTTATCAAAACAAGAAGCAGAACTGAGTGTAATTCCCAAACTTATAGAAACGCAAGACCAATTTATTGCTATTTTGAGTGTTAGTGTATCTAATTTAAACGGACTATTTCAAATTATTGAATCTTCCAGCCTCCCAGCAAATTTATTTTTGAAACATTTGCTTGTTTTAGCTGACTTTGGGGGTGAGATGATTCAGAGATTAAATAGTCAATTTGAATCAATATTTCCTTCTAGAAGGTTAGATTATTTATGGGATACAAAAAGCTATTCTTATAGTTTTCTAGTTTTGCCTGTATCGGGTCAACTCAACAATAATAAACTTGGTATAACTGGCAAA
>NZ_JAYGHH010000008.1:110559-127511 GCF_034931045.1 Nodularia sp. UHCC 0506 | reverse complement strand
ATACTGGAAGACCAACCTCTTTCTCAACTACACAAAGACGTTATAGCTTTGATTTTGTTTGGTAGTAATTCCACAAACGAAAAAGCTTCAGAAATCCTAGTAAAATGTGAAATTGGTAACTACATAGGTAGAACAGATAAGTTACAACAATTTATTAAACAAAGATATATCTGGGTTAGTCGCATTACTGCTGGTTCCCAATCAAATACTTTAGGACAAATTACTCAAACTTTTGTTAAAGAATATTTAGAAAATCACCTTAATCTTCCAAATGTTAATATCAAAACAAATGGACAGATACCAGAGATAAGTCATACTGAAGACAATAATCCGACAACATTTGATATTGTACTTTCTCAAGAAAATAAGTATGTAGCTATAGAAGTCAGCTTTCAAGTAACTACCAATAGTGTCATTGAGAGGAAAGCTGGACAAGCAAAATCGCGCTTTGAGCAAATTGAAGCACTTGGATATAAAATAGGTTATGTCCTTGATGGTGCTGGCAACTTTGAAAGAGAAAATGCGCTCAGGATAATTTGTTCATATAGTCATTGTACAGTGGCGTTCTCTCGTGAAGAACTTGATGTATTTTGTAATTTTTTAAAGGAATATTTTTTAGACAGATAAATGATTTTAATTTTTAGGTAAAAAACTATTTAACAAGATGCAAAAAATTAGGTTCATTGACTTATTTTCAGGAATAGGGGGAATTAGATTAGCCTTTGAACAAGCGGCTAATTCCTTAAATCTAGAAAGTGAATGTGTTTTAAGTAGCGAAATCAATACAGATGCTCAATTCGTTTACGAAACCAACTTCAATCACAAGCCATTAGGTGATGTTCGATTGATAGATAAACTACCAGAACATGAAGTTTTATTAGCTGGTTTTCCCTGTCAATCATTTTCTCATGCTGGTAAAAAAGAAGGTTTTGGCGATACAAGAGGGACACTATTTTTTGAAATTACTAGATTACTTGATACATATAAACCACAAGCTTTTATTTTTGAAAATGTCCGAGGAATTTACAGTCATGACCAAGGTAAAACTCTATCAACAATTAAACACGAAATTCAAAAAAGAGGTTACAGCTTTGATGCTTTTTTGCTGAATAGTGCAAACTTTGGTTTACCACAAAACCGTGTCCGAATTTATTTAATAGGTATTTTAAACGCCACGCCTAAGTTTAATTTAATGTCAGATGTGGGACCAAAAGATTCTCATACTTATAATCCGCAACAGATGTGTTTATTTCACCAAACCCAAAAAACTGCAACTGTTGCTGATATTTTAGAAGATAATCCTAGTAGTAAATATGATTGTTCTCCAGATTTTATTAATGCTTTAAAACGGATATTTAACGATGAGTTAAATCGCTTACATGGCGTAAGACTAATTGATTATCGAGGAGGAAATTCTATTCATTCTTGGGAATTAGGATTGCGTGGTGAATGTAGTGCAGAAGAAATCGCATTGATGAACCAGTTTATATTAAAAAGACGAAATAAAGAATTCGGTTGCGAACAAGATGGTAAGTTATTAACTCAGGAACAAATAGCTAGTTTTTGTGATTATCCTCATCTGGGAGAAATTTTAAATTCACTAGTTGCCAAGAAATATCTTAAACTAATTAATGGAAAATATAAACCTTTATCGGGTAATTTTTCATTTGAAGTTTATAAATTTGTAGACCCAAATAAAATTTCAGTAACATTAGTTGCCAGTGATGCCAATAGATTAGGGGTGTATCATAATCAGCGAGTGCGGCGACTAACGCCCCGTGAAGCAGCAAGGTTACAAGGTTTTCCAGATAGTTTTCTACTTCATCCCAATGATGATAAAGCTTACCATCAACTAGGAAATTCAGTAAGCATTAATGTAGTTAAAGCTGTTGCTGAAGAAGTGTTAGTGAAAATGTTGTCTTATTCTCAATCAAAAACAGAGAAGATTGAGGAATTAGTTATCTAACAAATTCTAGAACTAATTTTCTGCCCTTAATAACCAAAAGCCTGTATAAGTCATCCCGGAATCATCGGGTTGGACTAATAAAAAATGCAATCCTTGGCTTTGTTGTTGACGCTGTTGATAAAATTTTGCAGCAGATGCAACATCGGTATCTTCAAATGTCGCCACTATCCACCTATCAACTAAACCAGCTTCTAATATTAAACCATTTGGTTCGCCAGCTATGTAATTTAACGCAACTGGCTGTGCTTCTTCTAACCATCGCGCTAAATACATCGATTTTCTGCCACCATAGATAATGACACCAGGGACAGGGACTGTAGATGCTAAACCCAGATTTATCGGTTTCAAAAACTCTGGTATAGATACAATCGGTATCGGGCGTTGTGCAAACACATCCGCGAGTTCGCCGGCTGAGAGGGTAGCAAATCGCCACTCTTTCCCCCAGAGATTTTCGGGTAATGGTGTTGGGGGTGGTTTATCCAAGGCTAAGGGATATTGCTTTTCTTCTAACCACTGTTTTAACGCCAAAGTGTAGCGGGTAGGTTCAACGTCAATATCTAAGTTGTTTGCAGCTGCTTGAATTAAACTCAAAGACTGGGGACGAAATACCTGAATGATATCTGGTAAGTTATCGCCAGCTGCTAACTGAAGTTGAGTCGCAACCCAATGAGAGTTGGCTGCTGACTGGGGACAGGTGGCTGTATATTCAAAACTACGAGTTGCGTCACAAATCAACAATTCCCAGAGAATTTGTCCAGTATCCTGCACCGGACTACGATAAAAATCAACTTGCCAAATTTTCATAATTTTATAAGAATCAGTATAAAAATAAGTATGAAAAAGATAGGGAACACTCTGCGCCAGTCATTGGCTGTTTTTCGCTATAGCGGACGGGCTATCGGCTTAGTGTGGAATACTAGCCAGATTTTGACCATTATTCTTGCTACTTTAACTTTAGTTGCGGGTCTTTTACCAGCTGCGATCGCCTACATTGGCAAGTTAATTGTGGATGCTGTGGTTTTAGCTTCTCAAGTTGGTAACGGTAATATTTCTCAACCTTTATTATATGTAGGATTAGAAGCAGTTGCGATCGCACTCTTCGCAGGTAGTCAACGGGGGATTTCTATTTCTCAATCGCTGTTACGGGTGCTACTAGGACAAAAAGTAAATATACTGATATTAGAAAAAGCCCTGACATTAGATTTACGCCAATTTGAAGATTCCGAATTTTATGACAAACTCACCAACGCCAGGCGAGAAGCCTCAGTGCGTCCCCTGTCTTTAGTCAATCGTACCTTTGGCTTAGTACAAAACGCCCTTTCCTTAGTCACCTACGGCATTTTATTAATAAACTTCTCATCTTGGGCAGTCATAGTCTTAATTTTAGCTGCCATGCCCTCCTTTATTGCTGAAACCAAATTTGCTGGACAAGCCTTTCGTTTATTTAGTTGGCGTGCGCCAGAAAGTCGTAAACAGCAATATATAGAAAGCTTACTAGCCAGAGAAGACTATGCTACAGAAGTCAAACTTTATCAACTAGGTGAAACCCTGCTAGAACGTTACCGCAATTTGTTTCGTCAACTATATAGTGAAGATAGAGACTTAACTTTGCGCCGGGGTTTGTGGGGATATCTCCTAAGTTTAGTGAGTACGGCGGCTTTTTACCTAGCTTATGCTTGGATAGTCGTTGAAACAGCGATGGGGAGGATTTCTTTAGGAGATATGACCATGTATCTCACGGTGTTTCGTCAAGGACAGTCTACATTTTCTAATGCCCTAACTTCAATTGGCGGAATGTATGAAGACAACTTATATTTATCCAACCTTTACGATTTTTTAGAAGAAGAAGTTCCCAAATCTTGGGGTAGTGCAACCAGAGGAATAAACCCTGAAGATGGAGTTTGTTTTGAGAACGTATCATTTACTTATCCTGGAAGTTTGCAACCTGCATTAACAGATATTTCTCTACATTTAAAACCGGGAGAAAAACTCGCAATTGTTGGCGAAAATGGTTCAGGTAAAACTACCTTAATTAAATTACTCACTCGACTTTATACCCCAGATTCAGGAAGGATTTATTTAGATGGTTTAGACTTGCAAGAATGGGATGTTGATGTATTGCGTCAACGTATTGGAGTAATATTTCAGAACTTTGTGCGTTATCAATTCACAGTCGGAGAGAATATTGGAGTCGGGGACGTAGAACATTTAGCAGATAAACATCGCTGGGAAATAGCCGCCGAAAAAGGCATGGCGCAACCCTTCATAGAGAGATTACCCCAAAACTTTCAAACTCAACTAGGGCGTTGGTTCAAGAGTGGACAAGAACTTTCCGGGGGACAGTGGCAAAAAATCGCCTTATCCCGTGCATTTATGCGAACAAAAGCAGATATTTTAGTATTAGACGAACCAACATCAGCAATGGATGCTCAAGCCGAGTTTGATATCTTCAATCATTTTCGCACACTGACACAAAATCAGATGGTTTTTTTAATTTCTCACCGTTTCTCCACAGTGAGAATGGCTGATAAAATTGCAGTTATCGAAGATGGTAAAATTGCAGAACAGGGAACCCATGAGGAATTATTACAGACAGGGGGACGTTACGCCAAATTGTTTAATTTGCAAGCTGCCGGCTATAAATAATTCGTAATGGGCTACGCCCCGCTTCGCTAAGGTAATTCGTAATTCGTTCAGAGGGTGTGGGGAACCTACGTTTAAAAACATGGGATTAGTAGCACTATATTTGAGATTGGAAAAGAAATTAGAAGTAAAATGATAGTCTTGAAAATGACTCCAGAAGAATTGGTTGGTCACTACCTCCAAGGGGAGCGTGACTTTAGGGGAATCAAGTTGATTCAATCCCCGTTCGATGTCGAAGGAAACGAAATCGACTTGCGGGGGTTGTGTTTGCAGGAAATTAATTTGAGTGGAGCTTGTTT
Organism: Nodularia sp. UHCC 0506; assembly: GCF_034931045.1. NCBI lineage: Bacteria > Bacillati > Cyanobacteriota > Cyanophyceae > Nostocales > Nodulariaceae > Nodularia > Nodularia sp. UHCC 0506. The sequence goes on along the minus strand of NZ_JAYGHH010000008.1, from coordinate 122,603 downwards.
GAATAAGGCTGATTTTACCGAGGCCGATCTGAGCGGAGGCAATTTGTTCGGAGCTGTTTTGGAACAAGCTTGTTTCAGACGCGCTATCGTCAGAGATGCCAATATGTACTCCATTAATTTGAGTTGGGCTGATTTGACCGAAGCTGATTTGAGGGGAACTATCCTCACCCACATGAATGCTAACTGTGCTTACTTCGATAGAGCCAACTTCGGTTATCGTTTTGAATATGCTATTTTAGCTGAGACCAGTTTCCGAGATGCTCTTATTCCCAAACAAAGTATTTGTGGTTATGGAAACTTGATTTGGAATACTACTATGCCCGATGGTACTGTCGAACGTGGTCCCTACTGGGGAGATTTTTAAATTCTTCTTTATATCACTTTCTGAATCTCAGTAGGAATATTTGACAGGAAATCATACCCAGTTATTGTTTCTAGCTCATCAATGTTCATCAGTCCAATTGCTTTTCCATTGAACAAGGAGCTTTGTGTCCAATTTTTATCTGGATCTTGATTAAACTTCTTACCAAAAAATCATCTCTTATCGCCTGAAGAGTTGGTAGAAGCAATCACAGAAGAACGCAGATGAACACGGATAATTTTTCACCTGTCAAAACTCTCTCAAACTCTTCCTCAGCGTCCTCTGCGCCTCTGCGGTTCGTTCCTCTTAAACCATCAACAACTCCAAAACACTGTCCGACATATCAAAATTAGCAGTCACATTCTGGACATCATCCAACCCCTCTAGGGTATCAATTAACTTGAGAAGCGATCGCCCTTGCTCAAAATCAACAATTTCAATATAATTGCCAGGAATCCAGCGTAACTCCGCATCATTAACTTTAAAACCCTTATCCCTCAACCTCTGACTGAGAACCTCTAAATTCGACATCTCAGTAAACACCTCAGCCATATCATCCTCAGTCATTTCATAAAACTCCGCCCCACCTTCCAGAGACGCTTCTAGAAGCTGGTCTTCATCCTCCACCCCAGAAACTACACACACACCCTTTTGGTCAAACATCCAGCTAACGCAACCCGTTTCACCTAAATTTCCACCACATTTACTAAAAGCCCCACGTAAATCAGCCGCCGTGCGATTACGATTATCTGTCAGGGCTTCAATTAAAATAGCCACACCACCAGGGCCATAACCCTCATAGCGAATCGCCTCAAAACTAGCACCATCACCGCCAAAAGTTCCCGCTCCTTTAGCGATCGCCCGTTCAATATTATCATTAGGAATATCAGCCGCCTTAGCCTTATCAATAGCTGTACGTAGCTGAAAATTTAAATTTGGGTCTGGTACACCACTTCTAGCAGCAATAATAATTGCCCTAGATAACTGGGCGAAAGTCTTGCCCTTTTTGGCATCTACTACCGCCTTCTGGCGCTTAATATTAGCCCATTTACTGTGTCCTGCCATAATCTCAAATGATTAACGCTTCCTTAAAAGTTTAGGATATATGTAGTTTTTGCCTAGATGTAAAGGACAGCCTATTGAACTGTATAAAAATCACCTCAATTGTGCGATACCTTATGAGACGTTATGCACGGCTTTTTTTCATACCCCAGAAATATAGGAGAAAAAGAAAAAACGTGCAGTACTACTTTAAAAGTTTACTGCTGTTACTGCTAGTGGGCATACTAGCTTTAGGTGGATGTCAGACGATGCGAATAGCCAAGACAGGTGTAATTCATCTGACTTTATGGCAAGGTGTAAACCCACCACCCAATCGAGATGTCTTACAAAAGCTTGTAGATAAATTTAATCAAACTCATCCGAAAATTCAAGTAGAGTCTCTTTATGCTGGACAACAAGACCAGCAAACGCCGAAAATTTTAGCCGCAGTTGTGGGCAATGCGCCACCGGATTTATTATGGTATAACCCCACCATTGCCGGTCAATTAGTCGAGCTACAAGCTTTAATTCCTTTAGACGAAAAGCTGAATAATTCTCCTGTTAAAGCCGAAATTGACCCGGCTTTGTTTGAGTCAATGGAATACCAGGGTCAAATTTGGTCAGTGCCATTTGCGACCAATAATGTTGCTGTGTACTACCGTCCCAGTTTATTTAAAGCCGCCGGTATTACTGAATTACCCAAGACTTGGGAACAGTTTCGGGAAGTTGCTAAAAAATTGACTCGTGATACCAATGGCGATGGTCGCATCAATCAGTATGGAATGTTTTTGCCATTAGGAAAAGGAGAATTTACAGTTTTCACCTGGCTACCATTTATGTGGAGTAGCGGTGGGGAATTAGTCAACGGGGAAGCGGAAAAGGCATCTGCCGTAATGTTACAAAATAATCCTGGTGCGATCGCTGCCTTACAATTTTGGCGTAATCTGATTGCAGATGGTTCCGCTATGTTATCCAGCCCCGAAAGAGGCTATGAAACAGGTGACTTAATCGCTGGTAATGTCGCCATGCAAGTCACAGGCCCCTGGAGTTTAGGAGAATTTACCGCCAGTGGCGTAGACTTTGATGTTTTTCCCATTCCAGTGAATCAAGAACCCGCTACCAGCGTCGGCGGTGAGAACTTATTTTTATTCAAAACCACACCAGAACGAGAAAAAGCCGCCTTCACCTTTGCCGAGTATGCCATGAGTGCAGAATTTCAGACAGAACTAGCATTAGGAACAGGCTACTTACCAATTAATATCAAATCTCGCCAAGATGCACAATATCAAGAATTTGTCAAGAAATTACCACCCGTGCAAGTATTTTTAGACCAAGCCAAATATGGGCGATCGCGACCCATCTTTCCCGGTTATAATCGCATATCCGACAGCTTAGGCCGAGCCATAGAATCAGTCTTACTCAGTCAAAACACCCCAACAGAAGCCCTAAAAATCACCCAACAGCGCTTAGATTTAATCTTCAATTAAAACTCCAACTCTTTGCGCCTCTGCTTACTGAGCGAAGTCGAAGTATGCGCCTAGTGCGTGCAACAAATCCACCAAACCCTCATAAAACGCAGACAATTTGGGAAAATAATAAAATGAAAACTACAAGACCGATGTAGGAAAATATGACTCATCCGTTCCTAGAACATTTACATAGTCCAAATCGCCCAGTTCTCGTCTTTGACGGTGCAATGGGAACCAACTTGCAAACGCAAAACCTCACAGCTGAAGATTTCGGAGGTCCACAATACGAAGGTTGTAACGAATACCTAGTCCATACCAACCCTGAAGCCGTCGCTAAAGTACATAGAGACTTTCTCGCCGCCGGCGCTGATGTCATCGAAACCGACACCTTCGGCGCGACATCCATAGTTCTAGCAGAATATGACCTAGCAGACCAGACCTATTATCTCAACAAAACAGCCGTAGAAATAGCCAAGCGCGTCGCCGCCGAATTTTCTACCCCAGAAAAACCCAGATTTGTTGCCGGTTCCCTGGGACCCACAACCAAACTCCCCACCTTGGGACACATTGACTTTGACACCCTCAAAGCCAACTTTGCTGAACAAGCCGAAGCCCTATTTGATGGTGGTGTGGATTTATTCCTCGTAGAAACTTGCCAAGACGTGCTGCAAATCAAAGCCGCATTGAATGGTATAGAAGAAGTTTTTGCCAAAAAAGGGGAACGCCGCCCATTAATGGTATCGGTCACGATGGAAAGCATGGGTACAATGCTTGTCGGTTCAGAAATCAGCGCTGTTCTGACAATATTAGCCCCATATCCCATAGATATCCTTGGTTTAAACTGTGCCACCGGGCCAGACTTGATGAAACCGCATATCAAATATCTGTCCGAACATTCACCATTCATAGTCTCTTGTATACCCAACGCAGGTTTACCAGAGAACGTCGGTGGACAAGCACATTACCGCCTGACACCAATAGAATTACGCATGGCGTTAATGCATTTTGTTGAAGATTTGGGTGTCCAAGTGATTGGGGGTTGCTGTGGGACACGTCCAGAACACATTCAACAATTAGCAGAAATTGCCAAACAGCTGAAGCCAAAAATCAGACAGCATAGTTTAGAACCAGCCGCAGCATCAATTTATTCCACTCAGCCTTACGACCAAGATAACTCCTTCTTAATCGTTGGGGAACGTCTTAACGCCAGTGGTTCCAAAAAATGCCGTGATTTGCTGAATGCAGAAGATTGGGACGGCTTAGTGTCCATGGCTAGGGCGCAAGTCAAAGAAGGCGCACACATCCTTGATGTCAACGTCGATTATGTGGGACGTAACGGTGTCCGGGATATGCACGAACTGGTTTCACGCATTGTCAATAATGTTACACTGCCTTTAATGCTGGACTCCACAGAATGGGAAAAAATGGAGGCGGGTTTAAAGGTAGCCGGCGGTAAGTGTTTGCTGAACTCTACCAATTACGAAGACGGCGAACCACGTTTTCTGAAAGTGCTGGACTTGGCAAAAAAATATGGTGCGGGCATAGTCATTGGGACTATCGATGAAGATGGGATGGCACGGACAGCCGAGAAAAAGTTTCAAATTGCCCAACGCGCCTATCGTCAAGCTGTAGAACATGGTATCCCGGCAACAGAAATATTCTTTGATACTTTAGCCCTACCGATTTCTACGGGGATTGAAGAAGACCGAGCCAATGGCAAAGCCACCGTTGAGTCAATTCGTCGCATTCGCCAAGAATTACCCGGATGTCATGTTATTTTGGGGATATCAAATATTTCCTTTGGTTTAAATCCTGCATCACGAGTTGTCCTGAACTCGATGTTTTTGCATGAAGCCATGACAGCCGGAATGGATGCCGCCATTGTCAGCCCTAACAAAATTTTACCGCTATCTAAAATTGAAGACAAGCATCAACAAGTTTGTCTCGATTTGATTTATGACCGACGAAAATTTGATGGTGATGTCTGCGTTTATGATCCTTTGGGAGAACTTACCACTTTATTTGAAGGGGTAACAACCAAACGCGACAAAGGTGTTGATGAAAGTCTCCCCCTAGAAGAACGCCTCAAACGCCATATCATCGACGGCGAACGCATTGGTTTAGAGAAACTCCTGACACAAGCTTTAGAAAAGTATCCCGCCTTACAGATTATCAACACATTTCTGCTGGATGGGATGAAAGTAGTGGGAGAGTTATTTGGTTCGGGACAAATGCAACTACCCTTTGTCTTGCAATCTGCGGAAACCATGAAAACGGCAGTTGCATATTTAGAACCATTCATGGAAAAGTCAGAAACTGATAGCAATGGCAAAGGAACCTTTATTATTGCCACAGTTAAAGGTGATGTCCATGATATTGGTAAAAACTTGGTGGATATTATCTTAACTAACAATGGTTACAAGGTGATTAACCTGGGGATTAAGCAACCGGTGGAAAATATCATTCAAGCTTACGAAGAGCATAAAGCCGATTGTATCGCCATGAGTGGGTTGTTGGTCAAGTCCACTGCTTTTATGAAGGACAATTTGCAAGCGTTTAATGAAAAAGGAATTACTGTGCCGGTGATTCTAGGTGGTGCGGCGTTAACTCCTAAGTTTGTGCATCAAGATTGCCAAAACACCTATAAAGGTAAGGTGGTTTATGGTAAGGATGCTTTTTCTGATTTACACTTCATGGATAAATTAATGCCAGCGAAGGCTTGTAATAACTGGGATGATTTCCAGGGATTTTTGGATGAAGTGGTGACAGAAGAAGCCGAAATTACTAGCGAAGTAATTACGGAAGCAGTCCCCACTCCCCAGACTCCAGCCCCCATTGATACCCGTCGTTCTGAAGCTGTGGCGATAGATATTCAACGTCCTACGCCGCCTTTTTGGGGAAGTCAGTTATTAAAGCCTGATGATATTCCCATTGAGGAAATACTTTGGCATTTGGATTTGCAAGCTTTGATTGCTGGACAATGGCAGTTTCGCAAGCCGAAGGAACAGTCTAAGGAGGAGTATCAGGCTTTTTTGGCTGAGAAGGTTTATCCGATTTTGGAGAGTTGGAAGCAACGGGTAATTGAGGAGAATCTTTTGCATCCGCAGGTGGTTTATGGGTATTTTCCTTGTCAATCTGAGGGGAATACTTTGTATGTTTATGATCCTAACCACAGAGGCGCAGAGGACGCGGAGGTAAGAGCTAGTTTTGAGTTTCCCCGGCAGAGGTCTTTGCGGCGGTTGTGTATTGCAGATTACTTTGCGCCGAAGGAGTCGGGGGTGATTGATGTGTTCCCAATGCAGGCGGTGACTGTGGGGGATATTGCGACGGAGTTTGCTCAGAATTTGTTTGCTAATAATCAATACACTGATTATCTGTATTTCCACGGTTTGGCTGTGCAGGTGGCTGAGGCTTTGGCGGAATGGACTCACGCTAGGATTCGCCGGGAGTTGGGTTTTGGTGCTGATGAACCGGATAATATTCGGGATATTTTGGCGCAGCGTTATCAAGGCTCTCGGTATAGTTTTGGCTATCCGGCTTGTCCGAATATTCAAGACCAGTACAAGCAGTTGGAGTTGTTGGAGGCTGACAGAATTAATCTGTATATGGATGAAAGTGAGCAAATTTATCCAGAACAATCTACAACGGCGATTATTGCTTATCACCCGGTAGCGAAGTACTTTAGCGCGTAATTATGACGGTTTGTGAGGGCGATCGCGATCGCTCTCACTAATTATGACGGTTTGTGAGGGCGATCGCGATCGCTCTCACAAATTATAAGCTTGGTATAGTCAAACTGTGCTTTTTGGGCAGTCCCTTACACTAAGAGAACTCCACAAAAGAGTTGATCCAAATTTCTGCAACTAAAATGACCTTTCCTCCCCCTGCTCTCAAAACGACGGGATATTTTTTTATTTGGAAGTCTCTAAGACTACCTTGGCTCCAAAGTATCCAAACGATATTCCTGTACTTGGGTAGGTGTCATTTGTTCTACTTGATCGAGTAATGCGGTGATTTCTTCTTTCCTCCCTGTTTCGCTCAGGTTAGACATAGCCAAAACTTCTGTATCATCAGTAATAAGTGATTGATTTTCTCGAATAATTTTGGCTATACCAGCAATGGTGGGTGACTCAAATAAGAATTGTCGCATGGGTAATTCTACTTGAAATTCTGACCGCAGTTGAGAAACTGCTTGAATAGCTAACAGCGAATGTCCTCCCAACTCGAAAAAGTTATCATGAATCCCTATAGGTGAGATTCCCAATAAATTCTCCATTACTTGGGTGACTCTGGCTTCAATTTCATTGCTGGGGGAAACATAAGTAGTGGAAATTTGGGGACGGGTGTGGTTAATTGCAGATATGCTATTTTCTGGAATCTGAGATTGTGGGCGAGATTCTAAGTCTATGGGAGAAACGGTGATTTGTGCGGCTACAGGTTGAGCTAAAATTCTTTGTGTAACTTGCCAAACTTCCTGGGGAGTCATGGCTAAATCTACGAGGGCTGCACCTGTGGGAGTAGTGATTTCTGCTAAACTGACGGCATCCCAGTTAATACTAATCCAGGGTGTGTTACTGTTTTGACTACGCTGATGAGATATAGCATCCATAAAGCAGTTAGCTCCAGCATAAGCAGCAAAGCCAATCCCACCAACCACAGATGAGAGAGATGATTGTAAAAGGAAGAAGTCTAGGGGTTGATTTTTTAGTGCTGCTTCTAACGTTAGCAAACCGTGGATTTTCAGAGAGAATTGTTTTTCACACTCATCCATCGTCAGATTGCGAATCAAACAACTAGCGCGATCGCCCATTGCCGCAGCGTGAATCACACCGTTAATCGTACCAAATTGAGTGAGAGAATGAGCGATCGCCTCCTCAACTTGATCAATCTGGGTTAAGTCAACACTACTAAACAAAAATTCACATCCCTGCGCCTGTAAAGCTTGTAGTTGTTGAATACAATGGCTAACAGCATCTTGACGACCGTGGGTAGCCAACCAATTATCCCATTGTTGTGGCTGCGGTAAATCTGATCGTCCCAAAAACACCAACTTAGCCTTCACCGTATCAGATAGAAACTTAGCATAAATCAACCCTAAACCTGCCACCAAATCCCCAGCAATCACATATACACCCCCTGAAATCAGAGGTAGTTGATTAACTTCAGGATCAGGTAAAGAAATCGGTGTAAATTCTTGTAACCAGCGAGTTTGACCGCGATAAGCAATAGCAGTATCCAGGAAATTTGTAGTTATTTCCCTAACTATTTGCTGTAAATTAAGATTAGAAATAGACACATCAATATGTTGACAAGTCAAATTCGGATATTCTTGCGGAATTACCTTGACTAAACCCAGAATTGTGGCATCATCAGCGTTAACAGTTTCATTACCCAAAACATTTTGTACTTGTTGAGTCAATACACAAATTCGCACAGATGGAGATGAAGAAGATAACGCCTGAATTAGCCAAAGTAAGCTGTAAAAACCAAGATTTTGCTGGTGTTGAAAATTTGTCAGTTCTTGAAGAGTCCATGAATGCAAAATTACATCAGGTAACTGCTCATCTGTTTGTAATTGTAACCAAAGTGTTTTGTAATCTTCCGGTTGATCAAGTGCGATCGTATAATTATCACCTGCTTGAGTAAATCTTTCTCCAGGTTTAACAGTTATTACATCCTGTCCTATTTCCTCAAGTTGCTGGACTAACTTTTCACCAACACCCCCACCATGACAAAATACCAAATAGCGCTGTTTATTTAGAGGCGCAGCAGAACGCAATAGAGGCTTTTGTCTCCAAGAAGGCAAATAAAACCAATTTGAGATATCTTCCTGCTTCTGAAGTGTTTTAGAGCTAGTAGAAGTAGTTTCTAGTAGTGGATACCGTTCCACCCAATAGCGCTGACGTTCAAAAGGGTAAGTAGGTAGAGGTAATCGTCGGCGTTGTTGTTCAGCATAAAATTCTGCCCAATTTACACTCACACCCCTCAACCAAAGCTGTCCCAAAGTTTTGCAAATCACAGCCACATCAGACTGATGATCTTGGGGATGCCGTCCAGATGATAAAATTGGATGTGCATCGGGAAATTGTCTCACTAAAGTACTCAAACTTTGACCAAAACCAACTTCTAATAAAATCTGATTAGGTAATTGTTGGAGTTGGGTAATTCCCTCAGCAAATCGCACAGATTGACGCAAATGATTCGCCCAATAATTGGGATTTGTTGCTTGTTCTGAAGTTATCCAAGTTCCAGTCACATTAGAAATAAAAGGAACTTGGGGAGAAGAAAGTTGAATATTTTGGAAAATTTCCGTCAAAGGAGTCACCGCACTTACCATCAAAGGTGAGTGGAAAGCGTGGGAAGTATGTAAACGCCGATGAGGAATATTGTCATTTTCTAAACGTTGTTCTAAGAGATGAATCGCTGCTTCTGTTCCCGACACGACACATAACTGAGGTGCATTATGCACAGCAATCACTAAATCATCTGTCAGCAACATTTGCAATTTCTCAGCAGCCAGAGAAACAGAAAGCATCACCCCTGACGGGCATTTTTGCATCAATTTTCCGCGCTGTGCAACTATTAGCAAAGCATCAGCCAAAGTGAATACACCAGCTAAAGTCGCCGCCACATATTCACCTATACTATGACCAATCATTGCCTGTGGCTGAATACCATAAGATAACCAGAGTTTAGCCAAGGCGTATTCTACTACAAATAGTGCAGGTTGGGCATAAGCAGTTTGGGTAAGTAAGGCAATTTGCTCTGCTACTTCTTTATCTTTTTCGACAAAGAGAATAGAACGCAAATCTAAACCTAAATGTGGAGTTAATAATTCACAGCAATTGTCAACTTGTGTACGGAAAACTGCTTCTGTGGCGTACAGTTCTTGTCCCATATTTACATATTGGCTACCCTGTCCAGGAAACATAAACACAACGCTAGGTTCAGTATTTTCTGGAGAATGACTCAAAAGTTGAGAAGCATCAAGTCCTGTGAGTATTTCCATTGCTTGCGTTGGAGTTTGACAAACTAAGCAGCGACGATGGTTAAATGCTCTTCTACCAATTTGGAGAGTGTAAGCTACATCCGCAACATCCACATCAGGAAATTGTTGGAAATATTCAGTGAGATTTTTGGTTGCTGTTTCTAAAGCTGATAGAGTTTTTGCTGATAGTGTCAGCAAATGCCAAAGACGGGAACTATTAGCAGATAATGGTGATGGTGCTTCCTCTAAAATTGCATGAGCATTAGTTCCACCCATACCAAAAGAACTCACACCTGCTCTTCTAGGGTATTCATTATTTGTCCAAGATGTTAACTGAGTATTCACAAAAAATGGACTATTGGCAAAATCAATTTGGGGATTTACCGCAGTAAAATTTAAACTGGGGGGAATTTGTTGATGTTTGAGAATTAGGGCTGTTTTAATTAAACCACTTATACCCGCAGCCGCATCCAAATGACCAATATTAGTTTTTACTGAACCAATCGTACAAAATTGTTTTTTATGGGTATGTGGAGAAAATGCTTTAGTCAAAGCCGCAATTTCAATGGGATCTCCTAAAGCTGTTCCAGTACCGTGAGTTTCAATATATTTAATTGTCTCTGGATTTATTTTTGATTTTGCTAAAGCAGTCGCTATAGCTTGAGCTTGTCCTGTGACACTGGGTGCAGTCAAACCAACTTTTTGCGAACCATCATTATTAATTGCAGTAGCTTTGATAATTGCATAAATATGGTCGCCATCTTTAATAGCATCCCGCAGTCGTTTCAGAACCACAATACCCACACCATTACCAAAAACTGTACCTTTAGCATTCACATCAAAAGCACGACAATAACCATCTGGAGAAAGCACACCATCTTCTTGATAAAGATAACCTGTCTTTTCTCCTGAACCGATAGATACACCACCAGCCAGAGCTATATCACATTCTCGACTAAGTAAACTTTGAGCAGCAAGATGTACACTTACTAAAGAAGTAGAACAACCAGTTTGAACACCACAACTCGGACCAGTTAAATTCAATTTATAAGATACACGAGTAGGCATTAAACCCATCACATTACTAATAACAACCTGCACATGATTGGCAGAATCTCGGTAATGAGAATTACTCGATAAATTGACAAGATAACTATTAAGTGCAGCCCCAGCATAGACAGAAATATTTCCTGAATATTGCTGTGAATCATAACCAGCATTTTCTAACGCTTCCCAAGCACATTCTAAAAATACACGATGCTGAGGATCAAGAATTTCCGCTTCTCTGGGAGAATAACCAAAAAAAGCCGCATCAAATTGGTCAATTCCTGGGAAACTAGCATAAGCCCGGACATAATGCGGATTTTGTAAATCTTCCGGCTTTACCCCATTAGCTAATAATTCTTCATCATTTAAAAACTCAATGGAGTTAACACCATTTTTGAGATTATGCCAAAACTCATCTAAATTTCTCGCACCAGGGAACCGCCCCGCCATCCCAATAATAGCGATTTGCTCAGACCTTTCTAACTCCACCGCTTCTAACTTAATTCTAGCATCTTTAAGTGCAGCCAAAATACGCTCAGATGCAGGGTGATTTTTAATCTCATCAATGGAATAATTCATAATTTCTCTACTTTTAAAAATCTCTCATAAAAAACTTATAAATCTTACTCTGTGCCTCTGCGCCTCTGCGTGAGATTATCCTCCATATTTTCCGGATTAATAAATTGACAGCGACTCCGCGCAAAAGCATCTAAAACATCAACAGCACAACTCCGTTCAAATCGCAAACTCCCCTTTTCTTCACCACCGAATTTTTGACAAACTGCGCGATGAGAAGAAGCCAGATAAAGATAAGCATCAACAAACTCTTGATGTTGCTCTTTTAATTCTATTGGTAAATTAGCAAAATGGGGGCGCAACTGCTTCCAAACTTTGACAAGGACTGAATGTTCCCAGGACATTAAACCACTAAAATCATGAGATTTAACGTGAGGAGGCATCATTGAAGGACGAATTTGTACATCATACAATTCGGGATTTAAGCTACCAGCTAATTGCATAGCTGCACCTGATGCTAACATTAATTTTGTAGCAGCTTCTAATTCTGTTTTTGCTTCTGGTAAGTTTCCTTGTGTGAGCCATAATTCAAAGCGACGCAAACAAATAATTAATCCTTGAA
>NZ_JAYGHH010000008.1:86627-110528 GCF_034931045.1 Nodularia sp. UHCC 0506 | reverse complement strand
TAAAAAATGACCAGTGAAAACCTTGCCAAATTTCCTGTGCTTCAATTTTTAAGTTGTTCATAACTCTAGTTCAAGCTGAAAAACTCGCCCTAATAAATAAATATAAGTTAAAAAACCTTCTCGTTGTAAGTTGATTTGAGTTACATCTAAGTTGATGTTATTTTGATTTAAGCATAAAAATGTTTTAATTGTGGATAATAAACTTTTTACTAAACATATTTCCGGTTCGGTGCTTTGGACATGATTTACTTGAAAGTAAGTATCAAAGTCTTCAATTTCCCAATATTTTAATGTTGTGTTTGTTGATGTTATTTCGGGGGTGAATACATCATATATTTCAAATTCCATGATCAGATTTTCGATGATGGTGATATTTTGTTGAATATTGGGTTGAGTTAGTGCTGTTAATAGTTCTTTCAACACTTTTTGAATTTGAATTTGATTGTTTTGAGTTAAGTTACTTTTGATGGGGAGTTCCCAGGGGGTTAGGAGTTCTAGTTTCATGTTGAGGTTTGGTTTTTAACGCAAAGGGGCGCGGAGGTTTACGCATTCGCCTTTAGGCGTTCCCGGAGGGTAGGTACGCGGAGGTTTTATGAGGAGGTGGGAATATAGCAATCCTATTTGAATTCTTAACGGTATTTTTTTAACGTTCGCGGAGCGTGGCGTTAGCCATACCGCAGAGACGCAGAGGACACAGAGATAGAGAAATAAAAGATGTTCACGTCTCATTTAGGATTGCTATAGTGAATTGTAAGGTTTGTTGACAAAATTCTTGCCATTCGGGGGTGATGTGATCAAATATGATGTTTTGGTCGAGATAAATTCCGGTTGTTACTACATAGTTTTCTTGTAGGTAGAGAATACTATCTTCTGTTAGTTGTTGTTGGAGGTTTGGGTTCTCTTGCCAGTTTTTATATTGACGCAGTTGTTGTAGTCGATAAGCTTTGCAGTATTTTCCGATTTGTGGCATGGTTTTATTCCTCTTTTAGTTGTTGATAAATCCTTGGGTTTGCAATTCTTTAATACTCTCGATAAATGCTTTTTTGATGAGGTTAATATCTTCGTCTGTGTGTGCTGTGGAAAGAAATCCGCCTTTGTCTCCTTGGCGCAGGTGTATTCCTTTTTCTATGAGATGATAGGAAAGTAGATTCATCGCCATTGGGGGAACTGCGCTTTGGGAAGTAGCTACAGCAAAAAATGACCCAAAGCTGGTAAACTTAATGGCTATATTTTGTTGTGCCAAATCAGCGTTTAAATTACTGACAAGCTGCGTAGTTCGTTCATTTAAAGCTTGGTGTAATGCAATACCCGATGTTTTGAGATGTTGTAAGGTGGCATGGGCGGCGGCGAGGGCGAGGGGGTGTTTACAAAATGTCCCAGCAAAGAAGGTTGTGGGGACTTGAGGGGCGGAATCATCACCAAATTGCCATTGTCCACCATCTATGTAATTCATATAACTTGCTTTGCCAGCAATTACCGAAAGTGGTAGCCCACCTCCAACTATTTTACTATATGTAGCAATGTCTGCTTTTACACCAAAATATGCTTGCGCTCCTCCGGAGTGGATGCGAAAACCTGTCACCATTTCATCAAAAATTAGGACTATTCCCAGTTCTTGGGTGATTTGTCGCAAGTGTTGCAGAAATTCGCGGGGTTGGAGTTCGGGAAAACGGCTTTGTACAGGTTCTACTAAAACAGCTGCAATTTCTTGGCGGTGTTTGCGAATTAAGTTTAAGGAATGTTCATTACCGTATTCTAAAATCAGCACGTCATCGGCTGCACTGGGCGGAATTCCTGGGGCGGCGGGTACGGCTTTGGGGTTGAGGTTGGCTGCTAAACCTGCTTGAATTGGCTGTAGTAGTCTACCAAGAAAACTACCGGATTTCGCTGCCATGACGCGACGAGCAGCTTTTTTAGCATACTCTGTCATTGTTGCCCGTACAAGTACAGCATCAAAATGTCCGTGATAGGAATTGGTGAAAATCACTATTTTTGAACGTTTTGTAGCGGCGCGGGCTATACGTACAGCCGTCATCACTGCTTCTGTACCTGTGTTGCTAAAGGTGACGCGTTCTGCACCTGTTAATTCACTGATGAGTTGGGCTACTTCTCCAGCTATTGTATTTTGGACACCAATGTGCATTCCTCGTTGTAGTTGTTCGGTGATGGCTGTTTGGATGAATGGGGGGTTATGTCCAAATAAGTTAGTTCCTAACCCCATAAGAATGTCTATGTATTCGTTGCCATCAATATCCCACAGTCGAGAACCATTAGATTTTTCTACAGCAATAGGGTAGCAAAGTTCTTTGATTTCTGGGGTGAATTTGATGCCAATTGAGGTTTTATCGGCTAATATTTGCCGATGTTTTTGGGCTAGGTTTTTGGAGGTTTGGGTACGTTGAGTATATTTTTGGATGAATGTTTCTAGATACTGTTGTGGGGGGTTTTTCGTTGTTGTCATGGTTTTTTTAAGCTCACGCATCAGCAAAGCGAAGTACGAAGTACGTTAGGGACTTCCAAATAAAAAAATACTCAATCACCTAACTCTCAAAGTCTCATAACTCTGTGTCCTCTGTGTCTCTGTGGTATGCGCTACGCGCACGCTACGCGAACGTTTATTTGGATAATTTATTTCTTATAAGTCCCTTAAACGCAAAGGAAGAAAAGTTAAATATTTATGGGTTTACGGCATAGGAAGTATGCTGAGTGTCTATCGTCTATTGTGGGGTTTCCTTCTAGGGTGAGGATGTGAATGTCGGTGAAGCCTGTTTGTTGTAATGCAGTTTTGATTTCTTCGGGGATATGTCCTCTGACGGGGTATTTTTCAGCCATTTTTTGCCAATTTTTTTCTTTGGCTTGAAATGCAGTTAGGAATTTTATTCGGAGTTTGTATAAAAATCGGTGGTTTAATATTGGGGAAAATAAACGCCATATTGTTCGCAGTAAAGGTGTAGATGATGGTTTGGTTTTTTGTTGGAACATAGTGACTTGAAAGTAGCCTTTACGTTTTTCGGGGTTATAGTTTGGTGTCAGCATCCAAGCGTATTTTTTTTCGATTTCTCCTTCGACAATTTTGCCTCTCCACCAGCGTTGCATTTGTTGATGATGGTTGATATCAAAGAGAAACCAGCCGTTATCTTTGAGGGCTGAATATACTCTTTGAAAGACTTGCTGAAGTTCGGGAATTGTCATGATGTGATTGAGTGCCGCACTTGTAGAAAAAACTGCTTCAAAGGATGGGGGAAGTTCAAAGGAACGCGCATCTGCTAGTATAAATTTGCCGTTGGGTGCATTTTGACGGGCATAATTTAACATTTGCTTGGAGTTGTCTATGCCTGTTATTTGATATCCTTGATTAATTAAAATTTGCACTAGTTGTCCTGTTCCACAGCATAAGTCTAGGATTTGTGCGTTTTGGTTTAGTCGGGGGAGGAGGATTTTTTCTAGGGGTTTTAGTTGGTTTTGGCAATATTCTGGCCCCATTGTTTGGTTATATAGCCATGCCCAGGTATCGTATTCTGTATGGTTTGGTGTGTTTGATATCATGATTTTTAAACGCAGAGGTTCGCGGAGGTTTAAGGGAGTTTTTTAATCCAGTTTTGTTGGATGAGGTGGGAGAGGTAGGTTTGTATTAGGTTTTCGTTGATGGTGGGTGGGGTGATTAGTTGATTGAGGATGTTTTGGGTTTTTTTGTTGTCAATTTGCAATTTAGTATTGGGTTGTGATTCATGGGTGGTTCTTTGTTTCGGTAGTAGGGGAATTAGTGGATATAGGATATGTTCTGGGGAATTTTGGGCTATTTCTAATATTTTGTTTCTCCATTCTTGGTAGGAAATTTTCTCAATTTTAAAGCCGATTTTTTTTAGTTGTTCAAAAACCATCTCTGAGGAGACAGGTTTTGGTTGGATGATATGGAAAATTTGAGGCTGAGATGCTATTTTTGATAGTTCGATAATGGCAGTACAGACGTAATCTACTGGTAAGATGTCTAAGGGCATAGCTGTATCTGGTATACTGCCTAACTGCACGTAGCCTAGAAGCAGTTTATAGAGAAAGTCGTCTTGATTAAATGCTCCGGTTTTACTATCTCCTGAAACTGCTCCTAATCTGTAGATGTTGACTGGTATTCCTCGGTTTATGGCAGTTATGGCTAATTGTTCGGCTGCCCATTTACTCTGAGCATATCCACCAATAGGGATACTATATTTATCTAAGTTATCATCTTCTGTTACCTGTAAGTTAGTATGATTATTGGCTGCAAAAATGCTGGTTGAGGAAATTAAATGTACAGGTTTTAATTTGCTCTGGCTTGCTAGTCTGAAAATTTCCTGTGTACCTAACACGTTGGCGGATTTTAAACGGTTGTAAGGTTCTGTATGATTTACCTTTGCTCCATTATGATAAATTATGTCTATTTGGTTGGCTAAGTTGGCGAATTCTAGTGCAGATAGTCCTAATTTTGGTTTGGCTAAGTCGCCTACTATGGGAATAATTCTTTCTGAGTATGAGTTATCCCAAATTTGGTAGTTTTGTAAGGTTTTGACTATTCTTTGTTTTGCTGTTTCAATATTTTCGGCTCTGATTAAACAATAAATTGAGGCGGTGGTTTTATTTAATAGTTCTTGTAGTAAAAATGCGCCGATAAATCCTGTCGCACCTGTTAATAGTAATAAGGAAGCTGCGGGGGATAAGGAAGATGAGGAAGAAGGAATAATTGTTGAATCGAGGGTTGTTTCTTGTTGCCAATCTATTTCTACTTTTGTTTTTCCAGAGTTTTGCAGAAATTCGATTATTTCGCTTTTGCGTTCCTGTAATTGTGCTTTTAAGGTGGGTTTTAAAACTCCTTTGGGAGCGTTACAGCGTAGTTTGGGTATGCTATCGCTATCTTCTAGCCAAATGCGAATATCTAGATGCTGCAATTCAAAGAGAAATGATTGAATTGAAGATACTCCTTCCCAAACTTCCGGTTGTAAAAGGGTGTGAGTTTTGATATTTCCTATAATTGATGAGGTTTTAGGGTTTGGTTTTAGGAAGATTTCTTCACAACCAAAGAGGCGTTTACTAAGAATTTCTTGGCTATGACAATATGCTATGAGTTGGTTAGATTCGATTATGGCTTTGGATTCTGCGGTATAAATAATTGAGGTGATGAAGGTGAGCCAAGGTTCTTGACCCATTGCATAAATGTATACTTGCTGGGGGTGGAGTTGTTGCACTAAGGCGATCGCCCTGCTACTATCAGAACCATCTAAGCGTCGTGTTTGGGCAATTTTTCGCGGGACTTGATTAGTTAATAATGCCCCATAAGCCCACGTATAAGGCGCACCACCGCATTCCATACCAATGAACAATACATCGATATCGCCAAAAATTTGCTGTAGGTGGCTGTACAGTTGGGGGTCAATATTATTAGAATCGGCGGCACATAGAATTGAACGTCCTTTGAGATTAATTAAATACGCAGCTTTTGCAGCAATATTTAAGTCTCCATGTTCTCCTAAAAATGGTAATCCGGTTATGTAACCTTTGGTAAGATAAATTACTTCTAATTCGTCAATTTCACGGACATTTTTAAACCCAATTTGTTGCAGCATCAATTTTAAAGAAGGGTCAATTAAGGTTCCCTTATTACTTTTAGGAACGACCACAGTTTGAATTTTGTGGCGTAACTGCAACAGTGTTTCTAACATTATATGGTCTTGATGATTGTGGGTGATCAGAACGTAGTCAATCACCGGGGGGAGATGCTGGTATGTGTAACGATTATCTCCAGAATCATCGGGATAACTAATGATGGGGTCACAAAGAATACTAATGGACTCAGTTTGAATTAAAACGCACGCATGACCAAAATAACGAACTCGGACAGCTTCCCCTCTGTAGTCTGGTTCTTGTTTGGGGGGTGTGGTGGTGAAAAAGTCTGCAAATAGAGTTTCTTGCTGGGGTTGAATTTTGAGGGTATCTCGAATATCTTCATAGGGCTGGGGAGTGTGACGCATTTGAAAGAGTTGGTCAAGTGCGCGATCGCTAAATGCCGTTTTTAGATGTATACTCTGCTCATCTGGTAAGCGTGGTGTACTCAAAACAAAAGCCCGTTTATCTCCATCACCCAAGTACAAATTCACCGATTGATTGGCGGGATTATAATATGGACTGCGATAAAGTAACCCTTCAATAAAGCGAATTGACGGATAATTGTTGCTATCTTGCACCAATTCCACATATCCACGTAAGGCTTGAGGAATTTTCCCATACAAAGGCTCTAAGGAATAACCCTGAGTATGTTCAGCTAATATTTTTTCTAAATCTTGAATTGCTTGCGCCAGTTCTAGCAGGTGCGCTTGCTGTTTTTGGGTTGTCTCTAGTAATATCTGTATATCCTCAACTCGACTGGAATCATAGTTAATGAAAGGACCGCCAATCATCGCCGGATTTTTTAAAGCATCTTGATGTACCTGGGGTGCAGCTACAAAAGATTGCATAATTGGTAGATGGGAATGAGCAATATACATTGCGGCTGTAGCGGGAGAAATTAAGTATGACCACCCATACCACTGATTGACAAGTGGTTCAACGATGACATTGGGTTTCAGGTAAATTAATTGGTTCATCATTAAATTTCAAACTCCTCCCGTTCATCGTCTCCGGTTTCAGATGTCACTGTAACTTCCGCCGTTAATTGTCTTTGCAAAATTCGTTCCGCCATACCTGCTACTGTCGGCGCATCAAACAAATCCATTACAGTTAGTTCCACTTGAAACACCTGTAAGGCTTGAGAAATTAATTGGGTAGCAATGAGAGAATGTCCCCCCAATTCAAAAAAGTCATCGTGAATACTGACTTTTTCTAAGTTGAGTATCTGGGTGTAAATATTGGCTAATTGCGCTTCAATTTCTGTCCGAGGGGCAATAAATTCAGATGTTGAGAGTATTTCTTCGGGTGCGGGGAGAGAGTGGATATCTATTTTACCGTTAGGTGTTAGGGGTAAATCCTTCAACAGCACAAATGCACTAGGAACCAAATATTCTGGTAACTTCTCGCGCATGAAGCTGCGGAGAGACTGGGAACTAAGTAAATTTTCTTTTCCCTGTTCCCTGGTTTCTTCATTGGGAACAACGTAAGCAACTAAACGCTTCTGTTCTGGTTGGTCTTCGCGGACAATTACTACCCCAGCACGCACCCCAGAATTTTGACACAATACTGTTTCTACTTCTTGCGGTTCAATGCGAAAACCACGAATTTTTACTTGATTATCAATCCTTCCTAACAGTTTGATGCGACCATCAGGTAAGTAACAAGCAAGGTCGCCGGTTTTATAAAGTCTGAGTTGACTGTTGACTGTTGACTGATAACTGATAACTGATAACTGACTAAATGGGTTTTTAATGAATCTTTCTGCTGTCAAATCTGGACGGTTCAAATAACCTCTTGCTAAACCAATTCCACCAATGTAAAGTTCACCAATTACACCAATAGGAACTGGTTGTAAATAATTATCTAATATATATAGTTGTTTATTGGCACTGGGGCGAATGGTGGGAAGCAAAGGATGACCGTTACCACAAAGTACCATGCTGGCGTTAACTGTTACTTCTGTGGGTCCATAAGCGTTAATAAAGCGTCTTCCTTCTGACCATTTGGCGATTAATTCAGGTGAGGGGGCTTCCCCTCCTACTAATATCATTCGCAAATGTGGTAAATCTGCTGAAGGAAGTAGAGACAGGGCTGAGGGGGTAATAGTTATATGAGTAACTGCATTATTTTGTAGCAGTTGTAGTAAGGTTTCTCCGGGTAGTAAAGATTCTGATTTGGCGAGACAAAGTTTAGCACCACTTCCCAAGGCCATGATGATTTCGGGAATGGAAGCATCAAAGCTGAGTGAGAAAAATTGCAGTACACAATCACCTGGATGAACATCACAAATTTCTATTTTATGTTTTGTGAGGTTTGTTAAGCCAATGTGGGGAATTAAAACGCCTTTGGGTTTACCAGTGGAACCGGAAGTATAGATTAAATAAGCTAAATTTTCTGGTGTAACTTCGCTTTCTGGGTTCTCTGTGCTGCATTGATAAATTATTTCCCAGTCTGTATCTAAATAGATTATTTCATAGTTTGGGGGAGTGGAAAATTTCAGATTTGCTTCTGTGAGCAAAATCGGAACTTGGGAATCAGCCAACATATATCCCAAACGTTCTGGGGGATAATTGGGGTCTAGGGGAAGATATGCGCCACCAGCTTTCAGAATACCAAGTAAAGCGATGATCATTAATGGCGATCGCTCTACACATAATCCCACAATTATCTCTGGTTTCACTCCTTTTTTTTGCAAATAATGGGCAACTTGATTACTTTTTTGATTGAGTTCTCTATAAGTAAGAGACTGATTTTCAAATACAACCGCTACTGCATCCGGTGTCTTTTCTACCTGCGCTGCAAATAAATCCTGAAAAGTTAAATGACTGGGAAATTCTACCTGAGTTTGATTCCAATCAATGAGGATTTTTTGCCTTTCACTTTCTGTAAGTAATGGTAATTCGGAAATCCGTTTTTCTGGGTTGTCAACTATCGCTGTTAGTAGAGTCTGAAAATGTCCTACCATGCAGCTAATTGTCTCTGGTGCAAACAAATCTCGGTTATACTCAAATGCACCCACAAAACCTGCTGATGTCTCGTACATATCCAAACTTAAATCTAGTTTGGCGCTGGCTTCTGTACGATTTAGAGGTGTGAGAGTTAACCCCGGTAATGCTAATTTTTCTGTGGGAGCATTTTCTAAGCGGAATTTTACCTGAAATAGAGGATTAAAGCTTAAATCTCTTTCTGGTTGCAGAACTTCTACTAATTTCTCAAAAGGTATATCCTGATGATCGTAAGCTTGCCAAGTGGTATTTTTTAACTGTTGCAATAAATCCTGAAAACTAGGATTATCTGTGAGATTTGTTCTTAAAACTAATGTGTTGACAAAAAAGCCAATTAAACCTTCGATTTCCCGACGATGGCGATTAGCTACGGGAGTACCAACGAGTATATCTGTTTGTCCGGTGTAGCGATGCAGAAGGATTTTATAAGCTGTGAGGAGGGTAAGAAAGGGGGTGACACCTGCACTTTTTGCTATTTTGATAATGTCTTGACTCAACTGAGGAGAGAGAGAAAAAGACTCAATTGCACCCCGAAATGTTTGTACTCGTCCACGGGGGTAGTCGGTGGGTAATTGTAATACTGGCAGAATACCGCCTAACTGTTGTCGCCAATAGTCTAGTTGCGTGTCTAAAACTTCTCCTTGTAACCATTGTCTCTGCCAAACTGCAAAATCAACATACTGAATTGCTAACTCTGGTAAGGGGGATGGTTGATTGGTACTAAAGGCATTATAAAGGGTTGCTAATTCCTTAATTAATATTTCCATTGACCAACCATCAGAGATGATGTGGTGCATGGTAAATAACACTACGTTTTCATCTTTAGCCAAACGGAGAATTTTCACCCGCAATAGTACATCTGTGGCTAAATCAAAGGGTGTCTGTGCTGCTTTTAAGGCGAGTTGGCGGACTTCTTCATCTTGTTCTAGGGGATTAAATGCTTGTAAATCGACGACAATTAGGGGAAGAGTGACATTGGGCTGAATTTGTAAAATAGGATTGCCATTTACGGTTTTGAATTGTGTCCGTAATACTTCATGACGCTGGATAATTTCATTAAGCGATCGCTCTAATACCCTAACATCTAAATTCCCCTTTAATCGCACTGCCGTGGGTAAATTATATGTAGCATTCCCCAGTTGCAATTGTTCTAAAAACCACAATCTTTGTTGAGCAAAAGAAAGGGGCAGATTTTCATGGCGTTCTGCTGGTAAAATTGCTTGTGAATAATTGATTGCAGAAGACTTAGCTTGACGTAAAAAATTGATAATTTCAGGTTTGCGCGATCGCAATTCTACACCAAGTTCATCCGTCAGCACATCTTCAGGAATACTACACCGCAAATTAGCATCTTCTATCCACAGTTTCACATCTAGGCTGTAAAGGTGTGCCAGAAATTTTTCTATGGTCTTCATAGCGAAATCTCCTTACGCCCTGGTTGATCAGATGGGGTAGTTTGCATTTGTTGAATAGTTTGTTGTAGAATTTGAATTCGTTCTGCAAGTCCAGCAACTGTTGGTTTTTCAAACACACTATGTAAAGGTAAATCCAATTGAAAAGCCTCCCTCAATCGTGATGTTACCCGAATTGCCAAGAGGGAATTTCCCCCCAATTCCAAAAAGTTTTCATCTACTCCCATGCGTTCGATTCGCAACACATCCGCCAAAATATTAGCAACCAGCGTTTCTGTAGAATTACGCGGTGCAAGATATGCTTGATTAGCATGGCGTACAGTCTCAGGTTGAGGTAAAGCTTGACGATTGATTTTACCGTTAGGCAATAAAGGTAACGCTGACAACACTAAAAATATTGACGGCAGCATATAATCTGGTAATTGAGATAACAGAAATTTCTGTAATTCTTGAGTGAAAGATTCTGACTCGGTGCTAGTTGAACCAGGCACAATATAAGCAACTAAACGCTGATTTTCAGAGGATTTGGAGTCCAAAATCACAACTGTTTGTTGAATATCAGGATGTTGATTTAGTACCGCTTCAATTTCACCTAACTCAATTCTCAATCCCCGAATTTTTACCTGATTATCCAATCGCCCCAAGTATTCCAAATTACCATCAGGTAAATAACGGCCAAGGTCGCCTGTTTTATAGAGAGTGTTAAGTGTTGACTTTGGAGTAACTAAGTCTTTAATTTTGAATTGATTAATAAACCTTTCCGCCGTTAAATCTGGACGATTCCAATAACCCCGTGCAACTCCCACACCACCAATGTAAATTTCACCAGGGACACCTAACGGGACTGGTTGTAAATCTTCATTCAGCAGATAAATTTGGGTATTAGCAATAGGACGACCGATAGGTACTGTATGTAAATCATTTGTGGGTTGACATTGCCAATAAGTTACATCAATTGCAGCTTCTGTGGGTCCATATAAATTGTATAATTCTGCATTTAAACTGCGGAAAAAGCGATTTTGAATCTCGATTGATAAGGCTTCACCGCTACAAATTACCCGCTTGACACTGCGACAACTTGCAGTTAAATTTGGTTCTTCTAAAAATACTCCCAACATTGCCGGCACAAAGTGTAATGTGGTGATTTGCTGCTGTTCAATAATCTCTAATAAATAATTAGTATCTTGGTGTCCTTCTGGTTTAGCCATTACTAGACAACCACCGTTAAGTAATGTCCAGAAAAATTCCCACACCGAAACATCAAAACTAAAGGGGGTTTTTTGTAAAACTGGTTCTCCTATCTCTAAATTATACTGTTGCTGCATCCAATACAACCGATTACTCACACCTCTATGAGTATTAATCACTCCCTTGGGTGTACCAGTAGAACCAGAGGTATATATGATGTAAATTGCATTGTCAGGATTAACTAAGGTGGTGGGGTTATTTTCAGATGTCTGGGATATTTCCTGCCAATCTGTATCCAAACAAAGAATTTTACCAGAATAATGAGGTAATTTATCTAATAAAGATGATTGTGTTAATAATACTGAAATATTAGTTTCATCAATGATATATGTTAACCTAGAAACAGGATAAGCAGGATCTAGAGGAACATAACAACCTCCAGCTTTCAGAATACCTAATATCCCAATCACCATTTCTAAGGAACGTTCAATATAAATTCCCACTGGGATTTCCGGTTGCACTCCCAAAGTTTGTAAATAGTGGGCTAATTGATTGGCGCGTTGATTTAATTCTTTATAAGTAAGTTGTTTATCCTCAAATACCACAGCAATATTATCTGGTGTGCATTCTACCTGGGCGACAAATTGCTGATGTATAGATTCTAGGGGATAATATGCTTCTGTTTGATTCCATTGCTGAATGCTTTCGTATTCCTGCTGAGTTAATAAAGGTAAGTTCCCTACAGTTTGCACTGGTTGAATCATGCCTAATAACAGAATACAGAAATGCTCTAATAATTGAGTAATAGTATGATCTGTAAATCTGCTGCGGTCATATTTCACCTTCAATGATAATTGATTTCCCACAGAAACCAACACCGTTAAAGGGAAACTTGTCCACTCCAAAGATTGAATATCAACAATACGTAATTCTTGATTTTCTGGAATTGCCGATGTATCAACGAGATAATTTTCAAATACTAAAATACTATCAAATAGTGAAATTCCCTGTGAAAGTTCACTCCATTCTTGAATTTCCAAGAGAGACGTGTATTCATAGTCTAAAGCTTCTGCTTGTTGTGCTTGTAACTTTTGCAACCATGCAACTAAGTTCTCTGTTGCTGAGACTTGCACTCGCACCGGCAAGGTATTGATAAATAACCCTACCATTGATTCTACACCGGGGAGGGCTGTGGGTCGTCCTGATGAAGTTGCACCAAATACTACATCTGTGGTGTGGCAATAACGACTTAATAATATAGCAAAAGCAGCCTGTAAAAGAGTATTGAGGGTTAATTGTTGCTGTTTTGCCCACTGTTGTAAAGAAGTGGTTTGAGTAGGGGTGAGGTTGCGATGTTGTTCTTGGGGTGTGAAGTTATTGCTTTCACTTCTTGACAAAGAGAGGGGATAAGCAGGTGTGGTGAATCCTTGAAGTTGCTTTTGCCAAAATTGTTTAGCAGCGATTTTATCCTGTTTCTGTAACCAGGAAATGTAGTCACTGTAGGGACGAGAATTAGGATAATAAAATGGGGAATTATAATAATTTTGCCAAACTTGTTTAATTACTAATGCTGATGACCAACCATCAAGAATTAAATGATGCTGTGTCCAAATGAGAATATATTTAATATCTGATAGCTGAATCAGAGTAAAACGCATTAAGGGCGGTTGTTTGAGGTCAAATCCTAAAGTGCGATCGCCCTGTAAATATTCCTGTAATTTTACCTTAATTTCTGCCTCTAATATTCCTTGCCAATCAATAAAATTCCAAGGAATTTCTACCTGTTTAAATACAACTTGGAAAGGTTTATCTCGCTGTTCCCAATAAAAGGCTGTGCGTAAAGCTGCATGATTTTTCACAACTTGATTCCATGCAGTTTGTAAATTATTTATATCTAGTTTTCCGTCCAGATACAAGCAAACTTGTGGTACATACACGCCTACTTGTGGTGTTAACAAGGTATGAAATAGCATTCCTTGCTGCATGGGAGATAGGGGATAGATATTTTCTATATTTTGGCGTTTATCCACGGGGTGCATGATTTTTAGTTTTGATGTTGTGATGCAAATATTTATTTAGTTTCACGCAAAGGAAAAAAGGTTATTTTGCGTACCTTTGCGTTTAAAAAAACTCCTCTCATAACTCTCCCAACAATTTATCAAGTTCATCTTGGGTAAAATCCATCTCTGGGAAATCAGAAGGAGTAAACCCGCTAATATTCGGGGTGACACAATGTTGAATTAGTGCAAGTAGTATCTGTTGATAGTTGTCTGCTAAGGTGGTGATGGTTTGACGGTGATGTATTTTTTGACTGTAAGTCCAATCACATCGCAGTTTTCCTCCGGTGACTATACTATTAATTTCAATTAAAGTGTTGCGATTTCCTTTGGGACTCCGGCTATGTCCGATAAGTTCACGCGCTGGGGTGAATAGGGAATTATCTGAGAAGATTTGGTCAGATTGTCCTAGATAGTTAAATCTGATTTGTGGTAAAGGTCTTGATTTCAGGGTAGCTTGAATTGTTGGGGATGCTAGATAACGTAGCAATCCATAGCTAATACCACGGTCTGGAATTTGCCGCAGTTGTTCTTTGATTGTTTTGAGGTAAACCCCTAAGTCGGAAGAGGGAGTTATACTTAATAATACCGGAAATAGGTTTGTAAACCAACCCATTGTCCGAGATAAATTCATGTTTGGAAACAAATCTTCTCTGCCATGTCCTTCCAGTTCTACTAACAGACGACTTTCACCTGTCCAATTTTGAAAGGTTAGTGCAAGTGCTGTTAATAAAATGTCGTTGATTTGGGTGTGGTAGGCGTTGTTAACGTTTTGAAGTAAGGCTTTAGTGTCTGGCACTGTGAAAAATGTAGAATAAGTTTCTACCTCTGCCATTGTGTTAGAACCTGGGGCATAATCTCCGGGTAAAGGTGGTATTTGCTGCCAAAGGGGAGATGTCCAGTAGTTAAATGCTGGTTGTAAATCGCCTGTCCAGGTGTAATCTTGAAGTTTGATTGCCCACTGTTGGTAAGATGTGGTTTTTGGTGGTAGTTGTATTTCTTGTTTTTGGCTAAGTTGCTGATATGCTAGTTGCAAATCTTCAAGAAATATTCGCCAAGAGATGCCATCGATGATTAAGTGATGGAAGATGAGGAGTAAACGATTATTTTGGTTTTTACCAAGGTTGAAATAGGCGATACGCAGCAATGGCGGTGTTTCTAGGTCAAAGCCGGCTTGTAAATCATTGGCAACATTGGTTATGGTTTCTGATACTTTTTCTGGGGTGAGAATTGCTAACTCTGAGATATCAATATGATAAAACCCCACCCCTAGCCCGTCCCCGCAAGCGAGGAGAGGGACTGGATTTGCTGCTGCAAATTGTCGCCAACCATCGGGGGTGTTTGTAAAGCAGGAACGCAAGCTATCATGATGTGCTAATAGGTGATTTAATGCCTGTTGTAACCATTCAGGATGAAGAGATTGCTTTACTTCTAACAGAATTGCTTGATTCCAATGATGTGCATCTACGAGATTTTGTTCAAAGAACCAATGCTGAATGGGAGTTAAAGGAATTTCTCCTGTAACTGGTGCTTGGTCACTCGGTAATATAATCTTGGTGTCTACAATGGCTGCTAGTTCTGCCACTGTTTGATATTGGAACATTTGCCGGGGACGCAATGCCAAGTTTTGCTGATTTGCTATGGCTACTACTTGAATTGCGAGAATGGAATCACCACCCAAGCTAAAGAAATTATCGTGAATACTAAGAGATGCAATCCCTAATACCTGACTCCAGATGTTAACTAATTGTTGTTCTATGGGTGTCCGGGGTGCGGTTGCTGTGGTAGTGACTGGTGATAAATCAGGTATGGGCAAAGCTTGACGGTCTATTTTACCATTAGCGGTTAAAGGTAAAGTTTCTAGGATAACGAAGGCAGTTGGTAACATATAAGCAGGTAGTTTTTCTGCCAAAAATTGCTTTAATTCTGCTGTTTCAATGTGAGATTTAGGAACAACATAAGCAACTAAACGGCTATGTTCTGGGTTATCGTTACGAACTATTGCTAAAGCTTGGGCTACCTGTGGATGTTGGTTGAGTACGGCTTCGATTTCTCCTAACTCAATGCGAAAACCGCGCAGTTTGACTTGATGATCTAAACGACCTAGATATTCAATATTACCATCGGGAAGATAACGCGCGCGATCGCCTGTTTTATAAAGTTGATTATTCCCCATTCCCCAATTAATAAATTTTTCTGCGGTCAATTCTGGACGCTTCCAGTAACCTCTTGCTAACCCAGCACCACTGAGGTAAATTTCACCGGGTACGCCAATGGGAACGGTTTGCAGGTTTTGATCTAGGATATAAACTTGAGTGTTGGCGATGGGTTTACCAATTGTGGGGGCTTGTTGGCTATGTGGAGGAACAAGGGTAAAAGTAGAATAGGTAGTATCTTCGGAAGGGCCGTAAAGATTATATACTCGCTGAATTGTCGATTGTTGATAAAGTGCGTCTACCAGCGATTTTGGTAAAGGTTCGCCGGCTAAATTTACTGTCTGCACTGATGCAGAAATACCATTTAAACGTAGCAATTCTCTGGCGGCTGAGGGGACCGTATTTACTAAAGTAACTTGGGCTGCGGCTGGTAATTCTGGTAATTGTAGGGCATGATCAGCCAGGATAACACAACCGCCCCAACTCAGAGGAACAAAGATTTCAAATACTGAAAGGTCAAAACAAATGGAAGTGGAAGCTAAAACACCTGTTAATTCTGCTGCTGAGTAAATCTCTCGCGCCCAATACATGAGTGTAACTGGACTTTGGTGGGTGATGGCGACTCCTTTGGGAATGCCTGTTGTACCAGAAGTGTAGATAATGTAGGCGAGGTTGGATGGGGATTGGGGACTGGGGACTGGGGATTGGGGATTGGGGATTGGGGAGTCTAGGCAAACTGTGGGAATTTCTAGTTGGGGTAATTTGGTTAATTGCTGTTGCTGGGTGAGTAACACCTGCATTTGAGCATCTTGAATAATTAATGCTAATCTGGCTGGGGGATAGTTGGGGTCGAGGGGAACGTAAGCACCACCAGCTTTGAGAATACCCAATAAGCCGATAATCATATCTAGGGAACGGTCAACGCAAATTCCCACAGGCGTTTCAGGCTGTACACCTAAACTTTGCAAATGACAGGCTAATTGATTGGCTTTGGTGTTTAATTCTTGGTATGTTAGCTGTTTTTCACCCCAAACAACGGCTATACTTGCAGGTGTTTTTGTAACCTGTGCCTCAAATAACTCATGTAAACATTGGGGCTGAGAATACTGGCGTTGAGTTGCGTTCCATTGTGCTAGTTGCTGTTTTTCGGCAATAGTCAATAAAGGTAGTTCGCTAATAGGTTGCTGTGGATTTGCCACTACAGCCTCTAGTAATGTTTCTAGATGTCCCGCTAAACGTTCAATTGTTGTGGCTGCGAATATATCGGTATTATATTCCAACTTACAACGTAACCCCTGGACAGTTTCCCTCACTACCCAAGTTAGGTCAAATTTAGCTGTACCACTATCAGCATCAATCACTTGCCATTGCACTCCCGGCATATCTAACTCTGGCAAAGGTAAATTTTGCAACACTAACATAACTTGAAAAATTGGCGTATAACTAAGCGATCGCACTGGTTGCAGAACTTCTACCAATTGTTCAAAAGGTAAGTCCTGATGGGCGTAAGCACCCAAAGCCGTTGCCCGTACCCGTGCCAACAAAGTCATAAAACTAGGATTTTCACTTAAGTCAGTACGTAAAGCTAGAGTGTTCGCAAAACAACCGATTAACCCTTCAGTTTCAGCTCGATTACGATTAGCGATCGCACTACCAACTACAATATCATCACTACCACTGTAACGATACAACAGCACATTCCAAACAGCCAGCAAACTCATAAACAAAGTGCTATGAGAAACCCGACTCAAACCTTTCAACCCCTGAGTCAATTCCGCCGAAATATCAAACCCATAGACAGACCCCCGAAAAGACTGTACAGCCGGACGCGGATAATCAGTAGGCAATTCCAACATCACAGGCGCAGACTCCAACTGTCCCCGCCAATACTGCAAATGTTCCTCTAAAACCCTCCCTTGCAACCACTCCCTCTGCCAAAAAGCAAAATCCACATATTGAATCCTCTCCACCTCTCTGCGTCTGTGCGCCTCTGCGTGAAACACATCCCGAACCAACAACCCCACAGACCAAGCATCAGCAATAATATGATGCAAAGTCAACAACAACACCTGATTTCCCTCCCCCAATCTTACCAACCGCACCCGCCACAAACAACCATCAGCCAAATCAAAAGGCTGCTGCGCCTGACTTTGCGCCAACTCCTGCACCTGCTGTTGCTGTTCAAATTCCGGTAATCCTTGCAAATCAATCACTGGAATCTGGACATCACAAACATCAGCAATCCTTAAAACAGGCTGTCCATCCAAACTGGAGAAACTCGCCCGTAACATTTCCTGTTGTCGGACTACTTCCGCAAAACTGGCTTGCAAAATACCCAAGTCAATATCGCCCTGAATTTGTACAGCCAGAGGAATATTATAGGCAATGCTGTTTGGTTCCAACTGCGCCAAAATCCAAAAACGTTGCTGGGCAAAGGATAGAGGTAAATTATTAGTACGAGGAATAGGCAAGATAGGGCTAGTTTCCCTGTGACTTTGGGCAATTACCCCCGCTAAATCTGCAATCCTGGGACTTTCAAACAGATGACGCAAAGGCAATTCTACACCAAATACCTGCCGCACTTGCGAAATTAATCGCGTAGCTAGGAGGGAATGACCACCCAAATCAAAGAAATTATCCTCAATACCCACCGATTCGACACCCAGCACTGTAGCCCAAATACTCGCTAAAACTTCCTCTGTTGGGGTGAGAAAACCTTCGTTTTCGTTTTTAAAGGATTTCGGGTCGGGAGTAGGTAAGGCTTTACGGTCGATTTTACCATTAGGTGTGAGGGGTAAGGCTGCCAATGTGACAAATATCCCAGGAATCATATATCTGGGTAGTTTGTTGGCTAGGAATGGTTGTAAATCATTGACTTCCGCATCCTGAGAGTTGAGGATTATGTAGGCTACTAAGCGGGGTTCTTCTTCTCTAACTGTGACTACTGCTTGGGTTACTGCGGGATGTTCTGTTAATACTGCTTCTATTTCTCCCAATTCAATGCGAAATCCTCTGATTTTAACTTGATTATCTAGTCTACCTAAGTATTCTAGTTTACCATCTGGGAGATATCGGACGCGATCGCCTGTTTTGTATAGGGTGTATTCACGCAGAGGCGCAGAGGCACAGAGAGGAGGAGTTTTAAGAAGAAATCTTTCTGCTGTTAAGTCTGGGCGTTGCCAATATCCTCTGGCTACTCCTGCACCACTAATATATAATTCTCCTGGTACTCCTATGGGGAGGGGTTGTAAATGTTGGTCGAGGACGTAAAATTGGGTATTGGCGATGGGATGACCGATGGTGACTGGTTGATCTATACTGAGTTTTTGGGCGGCTGACCAAATGGTTGTTTCTGTTGGTCCGTATAGGTTCCAGACTTCTTGGGTGCAGGATAATAGTTGTTGGGCTAGGGTGTTATCTAATGCTTCTCCACCACAGAGGATTTTTAAGTCTTGTTTACCTTCCCAACCACTGGTTAAGAGTAATCTCCAGGTGGCGGGTGTGGCTTGCATGACGGTGATTTGATGTTTGGCGATCGCTTGTGCTAATCTCTCTCCATCCAGGGTAACATCCCTTTTTACTAGGACTAAACACGCACCTACTGTTAATGGTAGGAAAATCTCTAAGGCTGCAATATCAAAGGCTAGAGTGGTGACAGCTAAAAGGTTATCTGCTGCTGTTAGTCCTGGTGCTTTGGACATTGCGGTTAAGAAGTTGCTTAAACTTCTGTGCAAAATTTGCACGCCTTTGGGTGTTCCGGTTGAACCGGAGGTATAAATTAGGT
This sequence comes from Nodularia sp. UHCC 0506, assembly GCF_034931045.1. Taxonomy (NCBI): domain Bacteria; kingdom Bacillati; phylum Cyanobacteriota; class Cyanophyceae; order Nostocales; family Nodulariaceae; genus Nodularia; species Nodularia sp. UHCC 0506. The sequence continues at coordinate 91,292 of NZ_JAYGHH010000008.1, read as the reverse complement.
AGGCGAGTTGGTGATTGGTGATTGGTGATTGGGAATGATTGTTAATTTCATGCTTGATGTTGTCTACACAGACAATTTTTGCTGAGTGTTTTGGTAGGTTATTTAATAAGGATGTTTGAGTTATTAAGATTGATATTTTTGAGTCGTTAATTATGAATTTTAAACGCTCTTGGGGATAACTGGGATCGAGGGGAACGTAAGCACCGCCCGCTTTGTGTACTGCTAATAACGAAATTACCATTTCTAGGGAGCGATCGCAATAAATTCCTACTCTTGTTTCTGCTTGTACTCCCAAGTTTTGCAAATAATCGGCTAGTTGACTGGCTTTTTGTTCGAGTTGTTGATAAGTTAGGGACTCATCGCCAAAAATAACGGCGATTTTATCTGGGGTTTTAGTTACTTGTTGACTGAATAATTCATAAGCTGTTAATTCAGGAATATCTGTAAATGTATCGTTCCACTGTGTGAGTAAGTTTTGCTCTTTTGGTGTTAATAATGATAATTCAACAATGGATTTTTCTGGATTAGCAACAATCCTTGATAATATTGTCTGAAAATGTTCACTAAACCTTTCAATAGTTGTTGGTTGAAACAATTCTGTACTGTATTCCCAAGTTCCCCTTAATCCCCTTGGTGTTTCGTACATATCTAAGCTGATATCAAACCGAGATGTGAAATGTTCTGTTTCCACCGGTTCGATTATTAAATCAGGTAAGTTTATAGTTTGGCTGGGTGTGTTATGGAGAACAAACATGACTTGAAATAGAGGATTTTGATTTAAATTTCTCTCTGGTTGTAGTTGTTCTACCAAATCCTCAAAAGGTAAATCTTGATGAGATAACGCACCTAAAACTGTTTCTTTGACTTGGTTAAGAAGTTCAACAAAACTGGGTTTACCAGATAAATTGCTGCGAAATATGAGATTATTAACAAATAACCCAATCAAGTTGACAATTTCTGAGCGATCGCGGCTAGTAACTGTAGAACCAACTAATATATCTTCTTGTCCACTGTAGCGATATAATAGTATATTAAATGCTGTTAACAGCGTCATAAAAACTGTAGAATTATGCTGTTGGCTTAGTCGTTGCAATTGTTCAGATAATTCTGGTGATAAAGTAAAAAATAGCCTTGCACCCTGAAAATTTTTTATAGCCTTTCGGGGATAATCTGTTGGTAAAGATAATTCATGGGGATAATTTTGCAGTTGTTCCCGCCAATATGATAATTGATTCTGCCTAGCTTCACTTTGTAACCATTTTTGTTGCCAAGTTGCAAAATCAGCAAATTGAATTGGTAATTCTGTTAGGGTTTGACCTTGATAAATTGATATTAATTCCCTGACTAAAACACGAAATGACCAATAATCTGTAATAATGTGGTGCATCACCAAAATCAACACAAATTCAATATCACTTAATTGCAGTAATACAACACGCAATAAAGGCGATTCTGTAAGTTTAAACGGTTGTTCTGTAAGTAACTTAGCTTGCTGTCTAACTTGTGCTGCTTGATTTGGCTGTGATAATTTCCGCAAATCAATTAAAGGTAGATTAATTTTGACATTTGCAGCAATATTCTGTACAGGTTCATCATTAACTACAGTAAAACTGGTACGGAGAATTTCATGACGTAACACAATTGACTGTAAACTCTGTTCTAGGCGAGTGATATTGAGATTACCCGTCAACCGCAAAGCCGCAGGTATATTATAAACAGATAATCCTGGTTGTAATTTATCGAGAAACCATAACCTTTTTTGAGCAAAAGAAAGCGGAAAATGTTGTTTAGCTGCTTTTTGTAGTAGTAGTTTCGCCAATAGTTCGCGTTTTTGGGATGAGGAAATATTCATAAGTTAATCAAGCAAGATAAGATTTTTATGTTTCGCGCAGAGGCGGGGAGAATGAGAGTTTGGGAGATTAAGTTTTTAATTTTCATCCTCATGTCAAACTATCTCTCCTCTTTCCTCTCTGCGTGCAGTAAATCATCCTCTTCTAACTGTATTTTTTGAAGTAATATCTCTACTTCTTCATCTGAAAGTTCATCTAAATTTGCTAGTAATTTTTGAGGATTAATACGTTCAATAGGCTCAATTGTAATTTCTTGTCTTGTTTTCCACTGATGTTTGAGTAATTCAGCTTGTGCAGTTAAGGTAGGCTTGAGGAAAAATTCCCGAATGGGTAAATCAATTTGGAGATTTTGCCGCATCTGAGTAATTATCTGAGTTGCTGATAATGAATTACCTCCCAATTCAAAGAAATTATTGTGAATACTTGAAACTTCTACATTTAAAATAGTTTCCCACAGTTGAGCTAGTGCTATTTCTAATTCTGTAGAGGGAGGTATAATAGGCTGTTTAGACTGAGTAAATTGATATTCTGGCTGAGGTAAAGCACGGCGGTCAATTTTGCCATTTGCTGTTAATGGTAGCGCTTCTAGGGGAATATAGAGACTGGGAATCATATATTCTGGCAATCTTTGTTGGAGAAATTGCCTTAATTTTTGGGTAACTAATTCGGTTTTCGTGATTTTATTGGACGAAGTTTCTGGTGATAGCCAAATATTTTTCCAACTGGGATCGATAGTACCACCAACAAAACCATGTAGGAATATTTGCTGTTCATTTAAAGCGAAATATTCCCGGATAGCATCAAATTCTAAATCACCAATGGGACACAAACCCAAATTCTGATTTGGGGCATTTTCCATTAATAGCTGACCAATATAACCCGCTTCCAGTAAACAAAAGTCTCTAGATTTATCCGCGTATATTGGTGCAATAGCTGCTAAATTAGCAATTAAAAATATAGAAAATGCTGCTGCTGTAAAAATCTCTTGATTGATGCCATAGATACTACTATCAATATTTGTAGTATCACTTAAATAAATAAGTTGATGTTGTTGGGGATGGTAGTAGTAAAAACCAGCAGCTAAATTTTCAACTTGATGGGGTTTGATATAAATATATGTTTGGACTGGATATAAACTACCAGCAGAAGCATAGCGATATTTTGGCAGGGGAGAATTTTCTAATTGCTGCATTTGCAAACATTCCAAAAGTTCACCCAAAGCATTTAGATGTACAGTTTCTGCTAAAAACTGGCGGTAACTTTGTCGCTGCAAATTGACTTGAGAAGTTTTACCACCAGGTAAAGCTACAGAATGCACCCCAGGATCAAATTTTCTGATTCCCTTTTGTTGTAGTTTAAAATCAAGTTGAGAGGAAGAATTAAGTATGTTTTGGCTGACAATTACCTCTGGTTGTAACACCAAATAAGCAACTAACTGTTGTTGAGAGAGTGTATTTCCCGCAGTTGTCACAACAGCTTGGTTTATAGCTGGATGTTGTTGTAAAGCTGCTTCAATTTCCCCTAACTCAATCCGATAGCCATTAACTTTAACTTGAAAATCTTCTCTTCCTAAAAATTCTATTGTTCCATCAGGTAAGTAGCGTCCTAAATCACCAGTTTTATAGAAAGTGCTGAGTGAGGGATGGTTTAATTTTGAATTGATTTGTTCCCAATTAATAAACTTTTCCGCCGTCAATTCTGGATTTTGCCAATAACCTTTAGCAACTCCTAAACCAGTGATGTAAATTTCGCCTATAGCCCAAGTGGGAGAGGGTTCGAGGGAATGATTAAGGACGTAAACCGGTTGATTACTGAGGGAATAACCATAAGGTATGCTTTTCCAATGAGGATCAATTTTATCTATGGGGTAGAAAATTGACCAAATAGATGCTTCTGTTGCACCACCTAAACTAATAATTTGCGGATGATTGAATTGGCTACGAATGCGTTCAGGTAATGTTAAAGGAATCCAATCACCACTGAGTAAAGTTAGGCGGAGTGTCTGATTTTGGCTGGAGGAGGAGTCGAGTAAAAGCTGCATCAGGGCGGGAACTGAGTTCCAAATTGTTACCTGATATTGGTTAATTAGCTGCATCCAGTGGGTGGGATCGTTACCGCATTCTGGAATAACAATTGTTCCCCCAGCCGCTAAAATTCCAAAAATGTCATATACCGATAAATCAAAACTCAGGGATGATAGCGCCAAAATTCGGTCTTTTGCTGTCACGCCAAAGCGTTGATTAATATCTAATATTGTGTTGACTGCCCCTTGATGATCAATCATTACACCTTTGGGCGTTCCTGTTGAGCCGGATGTGTAAATTACATAAGCTAAATCTGTGGGTTGTTGTTGGGGTGTGGGTATGGTTGCTTGGTTTGCGGTATCAAGAGTATCAACACATATCCGAGTCAGATGATCAGCCCATTCTAAAGTTTTATCTAGCCAAGATTGGGTGAGTATAATTTGTGCTTGGGTTTCTTGCAATAATTGCAAACGACGCTGTGCTGGTAATTGTGGATCTATGGGGACGTAGGCTGCGCCAGAGGTGAAAATTGCTAAAGCTGCAACCACTTGTTCCCAACCCTTATCCATGACAATTGCGATTAATTGATTGGGAATGACATTTAAGTATTGTAAATGCTGGGCGAGATCACAGACGCGATCGCTCACTTGTTGATAAGTGAAAGTTTGTTCTGTGGTAAAAATTGCCGGCTGGTTTGGTTGTTTTACTACCTGCTGAAAAAATAGGGTATGAAGGCAAAGGGAAGGAGGCAGGGGGCAGGGGGAAGGAGGCAGGGGGCAGGGGGCAGGGGG
>NZ_JAYGHH010000008.1:73013-86559 GCF_034931045.1 Nodularia sp. UHCC 0506 | reverse complement strand
GGCAGGGGGCAAAGGGAAGGAGGCAGGGGGCAGGGGGCAGGGGGAAGGAGGCAGGGGGCAGGGGGCAGGGGGATGTGATTGGTGTCGGGTTCTACTAACTGTGTTAGGAAATTACAGTAGGTGTGGAACATTTCATCTAACATTCCTGGGGGGAAAAGTTCATCGATGGTGTCCCAATTAAATACTAATGCGCCGGCTACTTCTCCTACTTGATGGTCAAAATACACTTGAGAGGTTTGGCTGAGGCTGTATACTAAGTCACCATGCCAATTGCCTTGATTTTCAGGTTGTGGATGTTCTTGAGTCAGGGTACTAGTAAACACAACAGGCATCAGTGCCTCTGTCACTCGTTGTTGCTGACGCGCCAGTTGTCTGAGTACCTCTACACCACTAAAATAGCGATGGTCTAAATCATCCCACAGTTGGGTTTGGATGCGGTGAGCTAGTTCGAGGAAATTGTGACACCCAGCGCTGACAATTTCTAGCAGCAGAGAAGCTGTGAAGTCTCCGACAATTTGATTAACTTCGGGATGTAGGGGAAGGCGGTTAAATAAGGTCAGATTTAGGGTGAAATTGGGTTGTTTGCTCCAGCGTGAAAGAATTTTAGCAAAAGCAGCTAAAAGTATGCTTGATGGTGTAATTCCCGCTTCGCTGGCTTGCTGTTTAAGTTTTTGCCATTGGCTTGGGGATAAAGTCCCACTGCGACGCGTGAAATGTGGTTCTGTAATTTTACTGAGTGGTTTAGTTAAAGGTAATTCCGGTGCAGGTGCTAAGGTGGCGAGGCGATTTTGCCAGTATGCTTGAGAACGCTGATAAATTGCTGATTCTCGTAATGTCTTTTCTGTGAGGACGTAATCTCGGAAAGTTAAACTGATGGGTGGTAACTCGATATCTGGATTTTCTAGAATTTGGACTAATTCTCTACCTAATAAGCGGAAACTCCAAGCGTCACCAATTAAAACATCAAAACTGATGCAGAAACGGATTTTGTTTTCATCTAATAAAATTGCTTGAATTTCAAATAAGGGGTAACTGTCTGTGGGGCGAATTTGATGGGAAAGGTTTTGGCGGATATCCTTAAGTGCAGAATCTACCCCCCGCAAATCTGTCACCGCAATTTTGAAATCCGGGACTTGTGATAAAATCTGTTGCTGTCCATCAGCTTGAACAATCACCCGCAGCATATCATGACGCTTAATTAATCGCTGCATTGCCATTTCTACCTGTGCAACCCTTAACCCCACTGTTTCAATTTCTTGATAACCGTGTGTAGCAATGTTACCCAACTCAAAAGCGGCGTTACGTCCGATGAGGTAGGCTTGCTGAATATCTGTCAGGGGAAAAGGTTGATAGCGTTCTTGGGGTTGGGGTTGAATTTTGGGTAATCCCAACTGAATTTCATGGCGCTGTAACTGGTCAATCTGTGCAGCTAAACTGGCAATGGTGGGAAACTGAAATAAATACTTGAGGGGTAATTCTACCTGTAAGGATTCGTTAATTCTCGCTACTAACTGCATCCCCAGTAGGGAATGTCCACCCAAGGTAAAAAAGTTATCATTAACACCGACTTGCTCAACTTGAAGTATTTCTTGCCAAATTGCTGCTAATTTTTGCTCTGTAGGAGTGCGAGGTGCTACATAAACAATCCCTAATTCTAAAGATACTTGATCAACTGTGGGTAACGCCTTGCGGTCAATCTTACCATTGGGATTACGTGGCAGGGCATCCAAAGTCATGAAATGGGCAGGAATCATGTAATTTGGCAATTTATCTGCTAAATATTCCCGTAAATCTAGAATATTGATACTTTTAGGGGCAATATAAGCAACTAAATTTTTATCACCTGATGCTTTTTCACTAGCAATAACTACAGATTCTTGAATTTCTGGATACTGACTGAGTAAAGCGTCAATCTCGCCTAATTCAATGCGATAACCCCGGATTTTTACTTGATTATCCAATCTACCCAAGTATTCAATATTGCCATCAGGAAGATAACGAACGCGATCGCCTGTTTTATAAAGTTGATTATTCCCCATTCCCCAATTAATAAACCTCTCGTCCGTCAATTCTGGACGTTGCCAATATCCCCGTGCGACTCCTGCACCTGCAATGTATAATTCTCCAGGGACACCAATGGGTAATGGTTGTAAATGTTTGTCTAAAATATAAACTTGAGTATTGGCGATCGCACGACCAATAGGAGGAGTAGAACTATTTGGGGTAATATTTTTAAGTTCTATGTAAGTAGAATAAGTAGTATCTTCCGAAGGTCCATAAAGGTTAAAGATTTGCTCAACGTGCGGGAGTTGTTGAAGTTGCTGTACCAATTTCCATGTCAGAGGTTCACCCGCTAAATTAACTGTGTTCACAGAATTAGGAATAGCATTAAAGTTGAGAAGTTGAGTTACTGCACTGGGTACAGTATTAATTAACGTCACCTGATTTTTAGCCGCTAAATTCGGTAATTCCAGAGCATTTTCCGCCAAAATTACCTTACCCCCCCAACACAGAGGGACAAAAATTTCAAATACTGATAAATCGAAACAGATAGAAGTAGCAGCTAGTACCCCAGAAATCGCATCATCACTAAAAACCTCACGCGCCCAGTACAATAAACAAACTGGACTGCGATGCTCAATCATCACCCCTTTAGGCTTACCCGTAGAACCCGAAGTATAAATCAAATAAGCCAAATTACCCGGACTAACATCCGTCACAGGATTAGTAATAGGATATTCCCCAAAACTCTCCCAATCAGCATCCAAACAAACAACCCTCCCTTCTTCCTTTGCGCCTTTGCGCCTTTGCGTGAGCTTTTCTAACAAAATCTCAACTTCTGCATCATCCAAAATATACTGTAATCTCTCATCAGGATAAGCCGGATCTAAAGGTACATAAAAACCCCCAGCTTTGAGAATAGCTAACATCCCAATCACCATTTCCGGGGAACGTTCCAGACAAATTCCCACAGGAATTTCTGGCTTAACTCCCAAAGTTTGTAAATAATGAGCCAGTTGATTAGCCTTAATATTAATTTCTCGATAAGTAAAAGATTCCTCACCAAAAATCAAAGCAATTTCATCAGGTGTTCTTTTAACCTGCGCTGCAAATAATTCATGAATACATTCATGGGTTGGATATTCCCGTGATGTCGCATTCCAATTAATTAATAATTCTTCATCTTGAGCCGTCAATAAAGATAAATCAGAGATTTTTGCATCAATATTTTTAACTATACTTTCTAAAATAATCTGCCAATGCTCCGTCATTTGAGCAATAGTAGCAGCATCAAATAAATCTGTACTATATTCAAATTGTCCTTTAATTCCCTGGGGAGTGTCTTGTAAATTCAGACGTAATTCATATTTTGCTGTATCTTCCTGAAGCTGTAACCTTTCTAAAGTTAATCCTGCTAGTTGAGGTGGTTGTACTGTTGCTAGTTGTAAATCAAATTTCACCTGAAATAAAGGCATCATTTGATTGAGATGGCGTTCAGGGTTGAGGATTTCTACTAACTTTTCAAAAGGTAAATGTTGATGAGTAAAAGCAGACAGCGTTACTTCACGCACTCGCTTGATTAATTCCGCTATTGTGGGATTTTTGCCTAAATTTGTACGCAATACTACAGTGTTGACTAATAAACCAATGAGATTTTCTGTTTCCTGGCGATCGCGGTTAACAATATCTGTACCAATTAATAAATCTTCCTCTCCAGTGTAGCGATATAGCAATGCTTGAAAACTCGCTAATAGCAGCATGAATAGGGTGATATTTTCTTTGGCTGCTAAGGTTTTTAGTGCTTTGGAAAGAGACTGAGAGAGAGAAACTCTATATTGTGAACCTGAATATGTAGATATATCTTTAGCAATAGTTGGTAATTGTAAAATAGGTAATTCACCATCTAACTGCTTTAACCAATAATTAATTTGTTCTTCTAGAAATTCTCCTTGTAATTGTTGTCTTTGCCATAATGTCCAATCAGCATATTGAATTGGTAAATCTGACAAGGGTGAAGCTTCTCCCTGCACGTAAGCTGAATATAATAGGGAAAGTTCTTTAATAAAAATACCGACAGACCAACGATCAGAAATAATATGATGGGTTGTGATTAATAAAATATGTTCGTTTTCAGCTAAACGGAAAAGACTAGTTTTAAATAAGGGCTGGGTTAAATCAAAAGGTGTTTGTGCGGCTGTTAATGCTATTTTTTCGATGTTTTCGGTTGTATCTATAATTTGTAATGAGATGGGTTGCCAAGGTTCGATAATTTGAATTGGTTGGTTTTCGTAATTGGTGGTGAAATATGTTCTTAAAGTTTCGTGTCTTTTTCGGAGTTCGTTGATGGCTGTTTCTAAGGCTAATGTTTGTAATTTTCCCCGCATTTTTAAGATGCAAGGAACGTTATAGACGTAGCTATTTTTGTCTAGTTGTTGGATGAACCAGAGGCGTTGTTGGGCGAAGGAGAGGGGAATGTTTTCTGTTTGGTTTCGTGGGGGAATTGTGGAGGATTGAGGGAGGGTTAATCCTTTTTGTTTAAGGCGGCGTTCAAATAAGGCTTTTTGTTCTGGGGTGAGGTTTGAGAGGATTTGTGAGTAGTTAGACATTTTTTTTAACGCAGAGGTTCGCGGAGTTTTTAAGAGGGGGTGTTGAGTTGTTGAAGGACTTGTTCTGGGGTGAGGGTTTGGATTTCTGTGAGTAGGGCTGTCATTTGTTCTAGGTTTTGGTTTTGGGTGGCGATAAATGCTGCTATTCCGGCGATGGTGGGTGTTTCGTATAATAGGTTTCTCATTGATAGTTCGATGTTGAAGCGATCGCGCAATCTGGAAATGGCTTGAATGGCTAGTAAGGAATGTCCGCCTAAGTCGAAGAAGTTATCGTTAATTCCAATGGGGGAAATTCCTAATAATTCTTGCCAAATTTGCGCGATCGCTGTTTCTATTTCGTTACGGGGTGCAATATATTCGTTTGTGAGTTGGGGACGAGTGTGGCTGTTATCGGTTTTTGTTTTGCTTGGGGTTTTTGTTACCCACTGTTCTAAACGTTTGTGTAAGTCGGCTTTAGTCACTACAACTGATTCCGGTAAACCCAATTTGATAATATGTTGGGTAGCTTTCCATACTTCTGCCGGTGTGAGTGCTAATGTTGCTAAATTGGCGGCAAAACCATGATTAATTTCTGTTTCTAAGTCACTCCGACAAGCATCCCAATTAATACTAATCCAGGGGTAATTACTGGTTTGATTTTGTTGTACAGCAAACATATCAATTACAGCATTCGCCCCAGCGTAAGCGGCTAAACCTAAACCACCTAACACGCTGGAAAGGGAAGATTGCAATACACAAAAATCTAGCGGTTTATCGCGCAAAACTTCAGCTAAAACCGATAATCCCTGCACTTTGGTATGATAGTTATATTCCCAATGTTTTGCAGTTAATTGGGGTAAAAATGCCATTGAATGTTCATTACTCATGGGTGTGGAGTAGAATACACCATTTAGTTGTCCAAATTTTTCCTCAGCTAGAGTAATGGCATTTTCTAATTCTGGCTGTTTGGTAATATCTACATTAAGATTAAAGTAATCAATCCCAGCATGATCTAAAGTTTGTATCAAAGTTTCAGGAATAACATCACTTAGTACAACTAACCGGGCTGACATTTTTATTAAGAACTCAGCAAAAATTTTTCCTAAACCTGTTGTCAAATCTCCTAAGATTACATAAGTTCCTCCTTCCCGTAAAGATATTTTTGATGTTGAATTATCTATTAACAAGGGTTTAAAAATATGATTCCAGCGATAATTACCCCGATAAGCAACTTGCTGTGTCAAGATCCCCGACTTCTTTAAGAAGTCGGGGATCTGATTCTGATGACTAATATTTAAACAATCTGTAATTAATTGTTGGGCGACTTGTTTTTTATTTGTCTTAACTGTGCTTGGTAATGAAATATCAACACAGCGACAAGTTAATTGTGGTATTTCTTGAGAAATAACCTTACCCATACCCCAAAATGTTGCTTTCATAGGGTGGATATTTTCATTTCCTAACACCAATTGCCCATCATTTGTGACTAGCATTAATGTTATTGCTTGCTCAATTGATTGCGAGTGAATTGCTTGTGCTAGATATAATAAACTGATGGGTTGCTGTTGTGAATTAGTTAAATCCCATAAATATAGAATCTGGTGAGGAATTAATTCTCGCAATTCTAAATCTAACCATAACTCGGAAAAATCCTCTGGGCGTTGGGGATTAATTGTAAAAGTACGATATGCGGGTTGGTCGTATTCTTCACCCCGATTCACAATAATTACATCTTGTCCAGCAGCTTGCAGAGTATTAATTATTTCTGTGCTGATACTGTGATTATCCGCCAACACCAGCCAAGATAGTCGTTTTTCAGCTATATCTACCTGAGTCTGGGGTAAACTACGCTCCCAAGAAGGCATATAAAACTGGGGAGTGGGGAGTGGAGACTGGATGAATTTTTGCTCATCTGCTTTCAGATCAATCCAGTAACGCTGACGTTGAAAAGGATAGGTAGGTAGTGGTAAACGTTGACGCTGTTCGTGAGTATAAAACTTTGCCCAATTAATTGATATACCTGCTAACCAGAGTTCACCCAAGGTTTGCAATAAAAATTCTACATCCGATTGCGTATCTTGAGGATGGGGCAGGGAAGATAAAATTTTGTGGGTGTTAGTTTGTTGTTTGGCTAAGGTAGAAAGTGTCCTTCCTGCTCCTACTTCCAGTAAAATCAGATCAGGTTCTGTTAATAGTTCTTTGATTCCTGTTGCAAACTGAACAGGTTGACGTAATTGATTTCCCCAGTAGTGAGGATTAGTTGCTTGCTCTGGTGTAATCCAAGTACCAGTAACATTAGAAATAAAGGGAATTTGTGGGCTTTGCAGTGTAATTCTCTGGAAAGCTGCAATAAATGGATGAATAATTTCTGCCATTAAGGGTGAATGGAAAGCGTGAGATGTCTGCAATTTGCGACAGGATATTTCCTGTTGATTTAAATTGTGTTCTAACTGAATAATTTCCGCTTCAGTACCAGATACTACATATAAATCTGGTGCGTTGTATGCTGCTATAACTAAATTATCGGTTAATAGAGGTTGTAATTGATCTGCTGACATTCCTACTGAAAGCATTCCCCCAGTAGGACATTGCTGCATTAAACGACCACGCAATGTTACTAATTCTAAGGCATCGGAGAGAGAAAAGACACCTGCTAAGGTTGCGGCTACATATTCGCCAATACTATGACCAATCATCGCTTGTGGTTGAATACCCCAAGATATCCACAGTTGAGCTAAAGCGTATTCAATGACAAACAATGCTGGTTGTGCTATTGATGTCTGCTTGAGTTGTTCAGAGTCTTGTGAATAAATTTGCGAATACAAATCATGCTTTAATAATTCAGAGCAATGATCTATTTGTTCTCGAAATACAGTTTCTGTATCATATAGTTCCCTAGCCATATTAATGTATTGACTACCTTGACCGGGAAACATGAAAGCAATACTTGGCGGTTGTTCTGAGGTAGCACGAATATCTTTTGTCTCTCTGACTAAAACTTGCGCTGCTGCTTCTGTGGTTTGACACAATACCATCCGGCGATATGCAAAATGTTGTCGTCCTATGTGGAGGGTATAAGCAATATCTGCCAAGTTTAATTCTGGATGCTTTTGTAAATGTGTAGCCAGATTAATTTTTGCTTGCTCAAGTGCTTTTTCACTTTTAGCTGAAAGTACCAACAGTTGATAATCTCTCCCCTGCTCCCCTGCTCCCCTGCTCCCCTGCTCAAAAACAGGTGCTTCTTCTAGAATTACATGGGCGTTTGTACCACCAATACCAAAGGAACTTACACCAGCGCACCGGGGGGTTTTGTCGGTTTCCCAATCAACTAAATTGGTGTTGACATAAAAGGGGGTTTGAGAAAAATCTATTTGGGAATTTGGTTGTTTAAAATGTAAACTTGGGGGAATTTGTTTGTGTTTAAGTGCTAATACAGTTTTAATTAAACTAGCAATTCCCGCAGCTGCATCTAAATGTCCAATATTGGTTTTTACTGAGGATATGGCACAAAAGTCGGTTGTCTTTGTTCCTTCACGAAAGGCTTGAGTTAAAGCTGCAATTTCAATGGGATCACCTAATGCTGTTCCTGTTCCGTGGGTTTCAATATAACTAATATCTGTTGGTTCAACTTCAGCTACTGCTTGGGCGGTACGAATGACTGCTGCTTGGGTATCAATTCTCGGTGCTGTGTAGCTAACTTTAAAACCACCATCATTATTAATTGCTGAACCTTTAATTACAGCATGAATATAGTCGCCATCGTCAATAGCTTCTTGTAACCGTTTCAAAACAACGATACCCAAACCACTACCAGCAATTGTTCCTTGAGCATCAGTATCAAAGGCTCGACAATGGCCATCGGGTGAATAAATTCCTCCTTCTTGGTATAAGTAACCTGTGGTTTTTGCTAAGGATACACCCCCGGCCAATGCTATATCGCATTCACCACTTAATAAGTTTTGACAGGCTACATGAACTGCTACTAAGGATGTGGAACAAGCTGTTTGAATATCTAAACTTGGCCCGCGTAAATTTAATTTATAAGATACTCTGGTGGTGAGAAAATCTTTATCGTTGCCGAGAAATAGCTGATAACGACTAACTTGATTTTGAATTTCTGGGTTTGATACTAAGTTGAATAAATAGCTATTCATTCCTGCACCGGCATAGATTCCGATGGCTCCAGGGTAGGTTTCAGAATTGTATCCAGCGTCTTCTAGGGCTGACCAAGCACATTCTAAAAATAATCGCTGCTGTGGGTCGATTATTTCGGCTTCTCTGGGGTTGAATCCAAAGAAGTCTGCATCAAAATATTCGATATTATCTATTATGCCTTGTTTTTTTACATAATTGGGATGTTTTAATAGTTCAGGATCTACGCCGTTTTTGAGGATGTGTTCGTCGGTTAAGTCGCTGATTGATTCTACTCCGTTGCAGAGGTTTTGCCAATATTTTTCTAGGTTGTTAGCACCGGGGAATTTCCCGTTCATGCCGATTATTGCTATTTCTAATCCTGTGGGGTTTTTCATATATTTTTTTTAAACGCAAAGGTACGCGGAGGTTTAGGTTTTTAATCTGGTTTGTCTTTGTTGAAGGAGTCTTTGTTTACCGTTTTGTAATTGAGTGATTCTTGATGTTGTTTCTGGGTTGGGTGAGGGGGTTTTTTGAGTTAAATATTTTGCTAGGGCGTTAATTGTGGGGTGGCGGAATAGGTCTACTAGGGGAATGTTTTGATTGAGTTGGAGGTGTAGTTGTCCTTGCATTCTCACTATTAGTAAGGAGTGTCCTCCTAAGTCGAAGAAGTTATCATGAATACTGAGATTTTCTATGGTTAGTAATTCTTTCCAAATATTGGCGATTGTTTGCTCAATTTCGGTCTGCGGTAGCACTAAGGTGTTACTCACGGCTAAACGCAGGTTATTTGCTGTTGGTAATGCTTTGCGGTTAATTTTTCCGTTGGGTGTTAAAGGTAATTTTTCTAATTCTATAAATGCGGACGGGATCATATATGTGGGTAGTTTTTCTCCTAAGTAGGAGCGTATTTCTGTGAGGATGATCTCGGTTTTGGGGACTATGTAGGCTACTAAGTGAGGTTCTTTTTCTCTGACTGTGACTACTGCTTGGGTTACTGCGGGATGTTCTGTTAATACTGCTTCTATTTCTCCTAGTTCAATGCGAAATCCTCTAATTTTGATTTGATGATCTAGTCTATCTAAGTATTCTAGTTTACCATCTGGGAGATATCGGACGCGATCGCCTGTTTTATATAGAGTGCTGACTGCGATGCACTGAGCTTGTCGAAGTGTTGACTGTTGATTGATAAATCTTTCTGCTGTCAATTCTGGGCGTTTCCAATATCCTCTGGCTACACCGTATCCACCAATATATAATTCTCCTGGTACTCCTATGGGGAGGGGTTGTAAATGCTCGTCGAGGACGTAAAATTGGGTGTTGGCGATGGGATGACCGATGGTGACTGGTTGATCTATACTTAGTTTTTGGGCGGCTGACCAAATGGTTGCTTCTGTCGGTCCATAAAGATTCCAGACTTCTTGGGTGCAGGATAATAGTTGTTGCGATAGGGTGTTATCTAATGCTTCTCCACCACAGAGAACTTTTAAGTCTGCTTTTCCACGCCAACCACTGGTTATTAGTAATCTCCAGGTGGCGGGTGTGGCTTGCATGACGGTAATTTGATTTTGTTCTATGCAGGTTGCAAGTTGAGTGGGGTCAAGGGTTTGGGGCGCTAATACGATTTGTGCGCCGGCAATTAAGGGGAGAAATAATTCTAAGGCGGCGATGTCAAAGGCGATGGTGGTTATTGCTAATAGTTTATCTATGGGGGTAATTGATAATCGTTGTTTCAGGTCTGTTAAAATGTTGACGAGCGATCGCCCTTCAATCATCACCCCTTTTGGTTTCCCTGTTGAACCTGATGTATAAATTAAATAAGTTAGTTGTTCTGGTGTTACTTTAACTTGTGGGTCAAAGATTGGCTGTTGATTAATATTTTCCTCTACTTGATCGAGGTTAATTGTTGTTAATTTATCAGTAATAATACTATTTAAAAATGTTTGTGTAAGTAATAATATTAACTCTGCATCTGCCATCATGAAACGCAGACGTTCTGGGGGGAAGTTGGGGTCTAGCGGGATGTAGGCTGCACCGGCTTTGAGGATACCGAGTAAGGCTATAATCAATAATGGCGATGAACGCTCTAAATAAACTCCAATTCTGGCTTCTGGTTTGACTCCCAGTTGTAATAAAAAATGGGCGATTTGGTTGGATTTAGCGTTTAATTCGGCGTAAGTTAGTTGTTCATCTCCAAATACAACTGCTGTCGCATCTGGTGTTTGTGCTGCTTGCTGACTAATGATTTCATGAACGCACATTTGGGGAATTTCCTGGTTTGTGGCGTTCCAATCAATGAGTATTTGCTGTTGTTGGGTGGGACTGAGAAATGGTATTGCGGCTAAAGTAACATCTCCCTGTATCATTGCTAACAGCAGTGTTTCTAATTGTTCTAAAATTTGGGTGATAGTGGTATGGTGATAGCGATCGCGATCATATAAAAGTCTTAAAGAAAGCTGAGAATCTACTGCTGCATACAGCGTCAGAGGATAATTAGTCTGTTCTATAGCTTGAATATTGCGAATCTCCAGAGAATCCAAAGATTGTTTCAAGGTGGGTTCAATAGGATAATTTTCAAACACCACCAAAGTTTCAAACAGTGGTAAAGAACGTGAAACTTCACTCCAGCGATGAATATCCACTAAAGAACAACATTCATATTCTCGGATTTCTACTTGCTGCTGTTGTAGCTTTTGCAGCCATTTATATAACGACTCTTCAGGAGATACTAATACCCGGAATGGCAAAGTATTAATAAATAACCCCACCATCGAATCAGCATTCATCAGTGACCCCGGACGACCAGCGCACACAGTCGCAAATAAAACATCTTTTTCCCCACTATAGCGACTTAATAATAAAGCCCAAGCACCTTGGACAAAGGTATTAATGGTTAATTGTAGTTGTTTCGCTAAAGTGTCTAGTTTGCTAGTTAATTCGACTGAAAGCTGAATATTTTGCTCACTATAATGGCTATGTAAATTATCTGGACGAACATCCCTATTTTGCTCAATATTTAATCTGGTTGGAGACAGAAAACCTTGTAACTGATGTTTCCAAAATATCTCAGATTCAGTAAATTCTTGTTGCTGTAACCAGGCGATATAATCTCTATAACGACGTGGGTTTGCTAAAATGGGTGTTTGTTGTTGGTTATATGCTTGATAAATAACAATAAATTCTTTTAAAAGAATCTGCACAGACCAACCATCTAAAAGTAAATGGTGATAACTCCAGAGAAATTGATAAACTGTATTTGTTAACTTGATCAGCGTTATTTGCATCAATGGTGCTTGAGACAAATTAAAGCCCTGTTCTCGCTGTTTTTGCAGTAATAATTTTAAAGATTCCTGTTGTTCATCAGCAGTAAAATTACACCAGTCAAGATGAGAAACAGAAAATTCTACCTGCTTACCAACTACTTGTAACGGCTTGTCTAACTTGTCCCAAACATAAGCTGTCCGTAAAACAGAATGACGATTAATTAAATATTGCCAAGTAGCATCAACAGCAGAAATATTTAAACTTCCATGTAACTCATAACTTACCTGTACCACATAAGCACCAGAATCAGGCGCATACAGACTATGAAATAACATACCCTGTTGCAAAGGTGAGAGGGGATAAATATCTTCTATATTTTGACGATTTAAGTTAGTATTCATGACCTACCCTCCCCTTGAAAACTAATCATCCCCATCACCAAATCTAAAGTATCCTGATTTAAATTAGCTAACTCAAAATCAGAAGGTGTGTAACCTCCCATATTAGGTAAACGACAGTGATTAATAATTTCTTTTAATCCTTGCTGAAAATTGTTTGCTAATTGTGCAATAGTTTCTTGTTGATACTGTTGCCGACTATATACCCAATCAAACTGTAATTTACCCTCGCGGATAAACCCAATAATTTCTATAGCATAGCGTCGAGTTTGTTGTTTATCTTGGGTTGTAATTTCTGGTAAGGGTAGCCATTGAAATTTTCCATTATCTAAACCTAAATCTAATTGTCCTAAATAGTTAAAACTAATCTCAGCTTGGGGTAAATTCTGCAACTTCTCTGAAATTTCCCCGTTGTGAATATAGCGCAAGATTCCATAATTAAATCCTTGGTTTGGGACTGTGCGTAATTGTTCTTTAATACCCTTAAGCATTTCACCCCAGTCATCACTAGACTTTTGTAATAAACAAGGATAAATTGCCGTAAACCATCCCACAGTTCGAGAAATATCTATATCTTCACCCGGAAAATTACGTCCATAACCTTCTAAATCAACCAACACCAAAGGATTATCTATCCAGTCTGAGATAGTAGCCGTTACAGCCGTTAATAAAACATCATTAACTTGCGTATTGTAGACCGGAGGAACTTCTGTCAGTAACCCTTGTGTATCTTCCACAGAAAGTTTTATAGTCACAGTCTCAACATCAGCCACCTGATTACTACCATCAGAATAATCTATGGGTAATAGTTTAATTTCTGTATAATTCCTTGATAACCAATATGTTAATTCCTCCTTGAAATATTCCGTCTGAGCATAATCATGTAATTTTTCAGACCAAGTTAAAAAAGAAATCGTTTTAGCAGGTAAAACAATCCTCTTTCCGGCTAAAATCTGTTGATATACAGTTTGAAAATCCGCCAACAAAATCCGCCAAGAAACCCCATCAATAACCAAATGATGAGCAACAATTAATAACTGAGAAACCTCACCCAAATCAAAATGAACTACCCTCAATAAAGGAGCATTACCAATATTTAAACTAGCCTGTATTTCACCAGCAACATCTTGAATAACTCTATTCTGCTCACTCTCATTAAAACCTGAT